>JBOHVR010000479.1:0-4799 GCA_050735755.1 Binatia bacterium | reverse complement strand
GGATGGATGACGACTATGAATGGGCGAGAGATTTTGCTCCCCTTACCGGTTGCATCAAAATGCCGCCGTCGGAATATGTGAAGCGCAACTGCTATTTTACCTGCGAGGCGGACGAGAAGGACTTAGCCCGGCCGATTGCGGAGGTGGGAGAAGATCATATTTTGATGGCCACGGACTATCCGCATTTCGACTCGGAATACCCGCACACGGTCTCGGGAATCATGGAGAGAACGGACATCAATAAAAGGCAGAAAGAAAAGATTCTCGGCGAGAATGCGGCGATGCTATTGAACCTGTGAGGCCGTTCCACGAGCGTAACGGGAACCGGCGATTGGTATGAGATCCGCGCAAGTCCATGCAGTCCTGTCGTTGGCAATGATTTTAGCTCCTATGCGAGAGCCTCGCAGTGGATGGAGAAAATCATTGAGGCGTATGGTTTTCCGAAAGCGGAGGTCAAATAGCGCTTGGCTATCCGGTCGATGCAAGTCGATGTAAAAGGAGAGAGGAGTCGTACAGATGAACGTTTGTAAGGGAAGGTGGGTCTTGCTCGTCTTAAGCTTTGTGTTTGTCCTACCGTTTCAGATTGATGGTCTTTTTGCGGGTTCTGCCCCGGCGGGTTTGGGCACCAGTCTTGAACAGATCGAAAAGCTGGCGACGAAAGAAGGGAGCGTCAATATTGTGGCTTCGCTGGACGGCGATGAGGTCGAAATCGTGCTGGAGGGATTCAAGAAAAAGCACCCCGGGATCAAGGTGAACTATACAACGACCACCGGGGTGGATTCCGGAGAGAAACTTTTGACCGAGGCCCTGGCCGGCCATATAGAATATGACGTGGCAAAAATAGTTTACGAACTGCGGAGCAAGTTCATCAAGGCAGGGGTCTTGGCAGGCCCATTTGATTGGCGGCGCCTTTTTCCGGGAACGCCCAAGGAGCACATCAGCCCAAACGGCTTTTTGGTTGGCGGGTCGTTTTACCCGCGCATATTAGCTTACAATCCGACCCTCGTGCCGCCGGAAAAAAGTCCGCGAAAATGGGAGGACTGCGTCGATCCGTATTGGAGAGGTAAATTCGTCGTGGATGTTCGTCCGGCGACGCTCCTTGCGTTGTATCCTGCGTGGGGAGAGGCAAAGGTGCTCGAGTTTGCGAAAAAGCTCAAGGACAACCAGCCCATCTGGCAACGAGGCATGTCAAAGAGTCTGGCTCTTTTGGCTTCGGGCGAGTTTTCTATGATCTGTGGGACCTCCTACTCGTCGCTCAAGGGTTTGTTGCGCAAAGACCCTGAGGCGAAGGTCAGGATTGCCTGGCCCGACCTGGTGCCGGTGGGCTTGAATGAAGCGCTCGGCGTTTTCAAAAACGCCAAGAGCCCGAACGCAGGCTTGCTTCTGGCCGGCTGGCTCGCATCAGTGGAGGCACAGAAGGGTTATGACAAGGTGGCGAGAGGATCGCCGTTTATCGAGGGGACCGAATCCTCGAAGGAATTCAAGAAAGCGGGCGCCAAGGCTGTATTTGCCGGCTGGAACGAGGGCGAATACGCGCCGGCATTGACAAAGAAGATAACCGCAATCTGGGGGACATCGGCAAAGAACTGAAATCACCCCCCACTCTAACTCTCCCCCATCGAGGGGGAGAGAATGATTGGGTGCGTCTTAATTTTCGAAATACGCATCGGTCCGAAACCCGAAAACTCGAAACCAGAAACTGGGAAAGGGATAGCGACCGTACGTTCGTGCGAAACGATTGCCTTGAGAAACTTGCGTACCGAAAAGGAGGCAAAATGAAAAGAACATTCGTGGCCCGGACCGCAACAATGATTGCGTTGAGCGTCTTCTTGAGCGGCGTGGTCTTAGCTCAGTCGTCGGCGCCTTCTGCATCTGCGAGCAAGCGCAGGGAAGACGCCGCCAAGAAAGGAATGATTTATCTGAACAAAGAAGAGATCTTGGCCGGGGCCAGAAAGGAAGGCAAAGTGGTGGTTGCTCCCGGGAATGATGAGCAAACGACGCTGGCGCTCATTCAGGTTTTTCGCAAAAAGTTTCCCTTCATACAGGATGTCGACTACCGCAATATCCAGGGGCCGGCGGGAGAGCAAAAACAGCTTCTGGAAATGAAAGCAGGAAGAACTGTTGTAGACGCCTTCAGTCCGCACCAGGCGTATTACAGCGAATATAGAAAGTTTAGTCCGTTCAAGATGTACGACCTCAAAGCGATGGCGGAAGACGGGGAACTCAAGATTCCGCGCGATATGATTGATGACTCTGGAGTGGTTAGCTGGCTCGGTACAACCGTGGGAGTCATTCTCTACAATTCGAAGCTGGTGCCGCCTGAGAAAGCACCTTCGGGTTGGGAGAGTTGTCTCGATCCCCAGTGGAAAGGGAAGTTCACCGTTGACACTAAACCTCTGGTCCTGGTCCGTTTAGTTTCTCGTTGGGGAGAAGAAAAGCTTCTGCAGTACGCCAAGAGGCTTAAAGAAAACGAACCCATCTGGAGCAGGGGAGTAACACGCAGTATTACCAGCATGCTGTCAGGCGAGTTTCCACTCTTCTGTGGCGCGTACCTGCATTCAACGATGCGCATGCTAAAGAAGGATCCGACGGCGCCACTAAAGATCGTGATTCCAAACCCACTCTCCATCGGATGAACCGAGCCGGAAAGTGTTTACGTCAATGCGAGAAATCCCCATGCGGCACTTCTTTGGATCGAGTTCGTGGCTTCCAAGGAGGGCCAAGACACGGTTGAATCTTTAGAAGCCGGCAGGGGCTCGCTCCTGGTTGAGGGCACGACGGCGAATAAATTAGCCAAGAGCGTCACGGTGTCGCTTTGCGGCCGTGGTTGCTTTGATCGCGCGGATCAATTGGCCCAACGAATTGCCGTGGAAGCCTGGGGCCTGCCCAAGGTGCAGGAGGGGAAATAAAGTTTCGAGTTTCGGGTCTCGCGTTTCGAGTTGAGTGGAAATCCGGGACGCCGCGACATTTTTCTACACAGGAGGCATGATGTCCGCGAACCCTACCTTGGCTATTGCGAACTATGTTTGTGAGCGGCGTTATGACGATTTTCCGCAGCAGGCGATCGATAACGCCAAGCTCGCCATCCTTGACACGATTGGCGTGATGTTCGCCGGCTCCCGCCATAAAGTCGGGCAGATCATTTCTGATTATGCGCGCGCGAGCGGGGCCGTAGGCCCGGCCACCGTTATCGGCCAGGGATTTCAAACCGCCCCGGAGCTCGCGGCTTTGGCGAACGGCATTATGGCTCACGCTCATGACTATGACGATCACGGTCATGCCAGTACTCAGTCGCTGCCGGTAAGCCTGGCTCTCGGAGAAGCTCAAGGAGCATCCGGAAAACAATTAATGCTGGGTTATTTGGTGGGGCGCGAGGTGTGCTTGAATTTGACCAAGTGTTTTGATGCCGGTGGCTGGGAAGGCTCTGGACCCCAGGGGCGCGGCTGGCACGCCGTTGGGATTGCCGGCGCGGTGGGAGCCACGGCCGCCGCAGCGAAAATGTTGGAACTTAGTCCGGAGACTACTTGCACCGCATTCGGCATAACGGCTTCAATTTCGGGCGGCGTGTTCGCCAATCGTGGCACGATGACAAAGCCCATGCATGCCGGCAACGCGGCGCGCGATGGGGTGCTTGCCGGCACCTTGGCTAGCAAAGGCTTTACGGCAGACCAAACAGTATTTACCGCTTCGGGAGGGTTTGCCGATGTTTTCGGCCTGCCGGAGGGATGCATCGCTTCGGCGGCGGAGAATTTGCGCGCGCATATCCATATCGTGGAGCACGGTATCGGCGTTAAAAGGTATCCCGCCTGCAGCCCGACGCACCGCTACATCGAAGCGATGCGTCTATTAAAACAAAAATATCAGTTGAGCCCCGGCACGGTTGAATCCATCGCGTGCACGCCCAATCGATCGCTGCGCTGCCTTTACCCCAAGACCGATCTCGAATGCAAGTTCAGCGCCGCTTTCAGTCTGGTTGCGACTCTGATCGATGGTGAAGTTAACCTGAGTAACTGCACTGAGTCTTTTCTTCGCAGAGATGACGTACAAGCGCTCCTCGCCAGGACGACGTATCTCGAAAAGCCGCCGGGAGGTGAAAGTTTTATTCGCGTAAAGACTGTGGCGGGTCAGGCGCTCGAGCAGCCGTTGGTACGCCCCCGTGATTTAACGGACCCCGAAGAGATCCGCCGGAAATTTCATGCCTGCGCGGCTCCGGTGGTGGGCGCGGACAAGGCGGCTCAAATCGAGAGTTCGGTATTTGGACTCGAGAATTTGAGCCCCGTTACTACATTGACCCGGCTGCTTTGATAGTATAACGATAACCGGAATCGCCAAGGTCTCTTAGGAGGTTCGACTATGAAGATTGCCAAGTCCAGGATTTTGGTTTCGCTGGCCTGGGCTGTTTTGCTCGCCATACTTTGGGCTGCCGATGCACCTGCCCAAAGCAAGCAGGGAATGATCACCCTCACCCGGGACCAGATCTTGGAAGGAGCAAAGAAGGAAGGAAAAGTGAGGGTTATTCCCGGCCATGATGAAACGGCCATTCCCTCGATAGTGAAAGCCTTTCAGAAAAAGTATCCCTTCATCCAAACGAGCTGGGGAATTGTTACCGGCATCGAGGGGGGCCAGAGGCAACTCTTCGAAATGACGGCGGGAAGCTCGACTGTGGACGCATTCAGCCCTAGCAGCGCTTTTTTCAGTGATTATTTGCGCAAGGAGTTGATTAAGAAATTCGACTACAAAGCCATGTCCAAGGCGGGCCATTTGAAAATTCCGCCGGAGATGATCGATGACTCCGGAAT
>JBOHVR010000478.1:0-4326 GCA_050735755.1 Binatia bacterium | reverse complement strand
TCTGAACGGATCGTTAGATACTGCGCCTGCAAGTCTAATAAAGGAACTTTCATCACGCCGCGCGCAACTCCTTGCCGATTTTGCGGTAACGTTTCGCGCATGCCTGGCACACGCCGTCACCTTCGGCGTTCACCTCGATGCGATTGCCGCACGCGCACATCCATCCGATAATGCGCGCGGGATTTCCCACCGCCAGAGCGAAATCCGGAACGTCTCTGGTAACCACCGCTCCCGCTCCCACAAACGCGTATTGGCCGATGGTCACCCCGCAAACGATCGTGCAGTTAGCGCCAAGCGTGGCGCCGCCCCGAACCCGTGTGGGGCGCAGTTCTTCCATGCGGCGGATCTCGCTGCGCGGGTTGAAAACGTTGGTAAAAACCACCGAGGGACCGCAGAAAACCCCGTCCTCGAGCGTCACGCCTTCATAAACCGACACATTGTTTTGGATCTTGACGCCCTCGCCGATGGTCACGTTGGGGCCGATCACGACGTTTTGGCCGATGCGGCAGTTCTTTCCAACCCGGCAATTCCTCAACACGTGAGAGAAATGCCAAATCGTGCTTCCCTCCCCGATCTCGACGTTTTCATCAACGAATGAAGACTCGTGGACGAAATACTTTGCCTTGGGCTGGGGCTGGGCCGTGACGGGTTTCTCTTGGGTTAAGCCGCCTTCGAGCGCGCTCTGGCACTGCTGCAAAACAGTCAAGACGCGCAGCCCCTCCTGGCCGTCCGTGCGCGGGACCCGGCGCGTGGCAATGCATTCCAGAAAGTGCGCGCATTCGGCCCGCAACGGCTCCCCTGAATCGACCGGCACCGGGCGTGCTTTGGCTTTGCTGGGGACGGGAATCTGCCCCTTCCACAGAATCACGTGCGGGTAGAGCGTTAATTTCTGTTTTTCGGCCACATCATCGAAGACCGCCATCTGCCGCTCCCCGACAACGATGAGCTTCTGTTCTTTGTACGGATGGAGCCAGGAAACGAAAATGTGCGCCTTGACCCCGCTCGGAAAAGACAGCAGGCTGACCGTCACATCCGAAATCCGATCATGGAGATAATTACCGCCCTGCGCCGCCACCGGATCCGGCATCTCTCCCACCAGACCCAGGATCACGGAAATGTCGTGGGGCGCGAACGACCACAGGATGTTTTCCTCCCGGCGAATTTTTCCCAGATTGAGCCGGTTCGAATAGATGTAACGGATGCGCCCGAGTTCGCCGTCGTCGATCAACCGCTTGAGCTTCAGAATGGCGGGATGGTACCAGAGAAGATGCCCGACCATGAGGATCTGCCGCTTTTCCGCTGCCAGCGCAATTAGCTTCTCGCCTTCGGCCACGGAAAGGCAGAGCGGCTTTTCCACGAACACGTCCTTTCCGGCCAGCAGCGCTTCGCGCACCAGCGCGCCGTGAGTTTCGGCGGGAGTCGCGACCGCCACGCCGGCAATCTGCGAGTCGGCCAGGACGGTTTCCACACAGTCCGTAAACGCAATCGCGGGATAGCGTTCCTTGAAATGGCCTTCTCGGCGCCGGTCGGCATCACAGATGAGCTGCAGGGCGTGCAGGTTGTAAAAGTTTCGCACTAAATTCTCGCCCCAATAGCCTGCGCCAATGCAAGCGATCCTGGGAAGCTCGTTGCGCATCAAATTTCTCCTGAAGCCCGAGTTAAGTTTTCTGGAACGATGACGCGGAAGATCGGGTGAGTTCAGTGAAGCGGGCGGACGGTTGGCGCCGCAAAATGACGAAATCAATGATTCCCCGAAGAAATCCGATTCCGTAGCCAAAGTGATAGCAAGCAAACACCACCGGCAAACAAGGCAAGTACGCCCAACCTTGCCGGGCCGCAGTCAGGGTCGCGGCCACTAGGTTGCCGCTGGCATAGGCAACGATCAGTGCCACCCAAAGCTCCAGAGCGAGAGGAAAGAAAAGACCTAGGAGTAGCAACCCCACTAAACACAACACGAAGCCGCCCGGCACCAGATGCCGCACCGAAGCAGGCGCGCGATGCTTTTGGATGACGCGGACTTTCCAGTAACCGTACTGCAGATATTGCCGGAAGAGTGCTTTCAACCCCGACCTCGGCCGGTACCAGCTCTTGATGCGCGGTGAGTGCCAGATTTTTCCGCCCGCCCGCGTCAGCCGCAGATTGAATTCATCGTCCTGGTTCCTCACGAGTGTTTCGTCAAACAAGCCCACACGTTCAAAGACCTCGCGGCGGTAAAAACCCCCAAACACTGTGTCCGCAGGCCCCTCGTAGTAAGCGTCATGCCAGCGGGCTCCGCCGACTGCGAAAGGCGTGTGGTGGGCAATAGCAATGGCTTTTTGTAGCCACGATTCCCCCTGACAGACCATACTCCCGCCCACGTTGTCGGATCGGGTTATTTCCAGTACGTCCAGGCACGCAGCTAAATAATCCGGCGCATAGTAATTATGGGCGTCCAGGCGCGCAATGAAACGTCCGCGAGCCTTCTGGATTCCGGCGTTCATAGCGCAAGCCGCGATACGTTGTGGATTGTCAATGATTGTTAGCCTCTGATCTGCTTGCGCTCGTCTCAACAGGATTTCCCGTGTCCCGTCCTCCGACATGCCGTCGGCGACGATGACTTCGAACCCGCCGGGCACAGGCTCCTGCGCCAAAACCGAGCACAGACAATCCTCGATGTGGTCTTTTTCATTCCGGCACGGAATGATTACTGAGACAGTTACTGGCGGCTGGCCTTGCATAATTTCATCCTCGGGTCCATCAGCGGCATCGATCAGCAACGGCGAGCCCGTCCAGAGCGGCAATATTGGCGCGCACGGAAAGGACTGAGCATTCCCGGCAGCTTCATATTCTATCATTCAAGCCGGTGACAAAGGGAGTCGCGGGCGATTGTCAAGAATGTCCAGGAAGAATTGTGAAACGGGCGAGTTCCGCCAGCATCGGTTCCGTTTCTTTCCGCATCAGGTCACCCCAGGTAATAAATGGTGGTGGCACAGCCATTGCTTTACTTAAAACCAGTCGGAAATCTCTTTTGAGATAAAAAATCGGGAGCTTGTTAAGGGCAAACCATCCGAAAGGGTGGGACGCAAAGCCACTGGCCTAAGTTCCGAGACAATCGGAATACGGTAGCAGGGTTGCCTGGCGAACCCAGTACCTTCTTGGACTGCGGGTCGCTCCTTCAGACCCCAACGACTAAGGAGGTACACCATGTTTCTATGGACTGTTTCCAAAAGGCTCATTTTCACCGCCGCGCTCGTCGCGGTTACCCTGATCGGGGCCGATCTCGCCACAGCGGCAAGCCTCAGCTTAAGCTGGAAGGATACTTCCAGCAGCGAATCCGGATTTAAAGTCGAACGGCTTATCGGCACGACTTACGCTCAGATTGCAACGGTGAGCGCGAACATCGCTTCTTACATCGATTCCGGTCTGACCGCTGGGTCCACCTATTGCTATCGGATCCGCGCCTTTAACTCCGCCGGAACTTCAAGCCCTTCCAATCTCTCTTGTGCCACGGCCCTGGCCACAAGCTCGACCACCGGCATCCCCACCGGAAGCGGCAATCCGGTTCCGACCACGCAGTTGGGCAGTAAATGGACCGACTACCGGCTGTCGCTCAAGATTCGCTCGAACGACAACGATTTGATCGGGGTCATGTTTCGCTACCGGGATAATGACAACTACTACCGTTTCTGGTGGAGCGCGCAAGGAAAATCCCGCCGCCTCGAGAAGAAAGTCGCCGGCGTCGTTCATGTCCTCGCTGAGCAGAGCGGCAGTCCTGAGATCGCTTATAAGGCCGGACAAACTTACTTCTTGGAAACGGTCGCCCAGGGGTCGTCGTTAAAAGTAAAGATCAACGGCGTGCAAATCTTTGCCGTCACCGACACGAGCTTTGCCGAAGGCACTGTCGCTCTCTATTCCCACTATAACACCGGCAGCGTGTTTGACGACGTCGTCGTTGAGGATCTTTTCACGAACGATCTGCTGCTCTCGGATAATTTCAATGACGGCGATTTCACCGGCTGGACCATTCTCGATGAGGGACCCCTCGATGGGCCTTCTTCGTGGTCGGCCGCCGGCGGCGCCCTGATTCAGAGCAGCAATATTGGCTCCGTTGATTATTCCAGAAGGCCTGGCACCTACGCCCTCTATACCAAAGGCAGTTGGAAAGACTACCGGTTCACGTTGAAGATGAAGTCCGCGGATAACGACCTTCTCGGCGTTATGTTCCGTTACCAGGACAACGAAAACTACTACCGTTTGTCATGGGGCGAGCAAATCGCCGGCCGCCGCCTGGTCAAGCGCGAAAAGGGGCTGTTTACGGTAATCGCCGAAGATGCCGTTCCCTATAGC
>JBOHVR010000477.1:0-4221 GCA_050735755.1 Binatia bacterium | reverse complement strand
TTAGGGACCGCAATTTTCTTCTCAGCCATCATCATCCTCCGCGATGGAGTTGATCAAAGAACGAACTTGTTCCACAACCGCGATGTAGGTCTCGGGAGCCCGGGTGCGAAGCGGTTCGAGGACATTGCGCTCGACCCAACTGTTATAAGCTTGCGTCACCTCCTCGCCGTGCAGTTCCACGGGTAGAGCCAGTCCTGCCATGACCGTAACGCTGGCGGCAGTTATCCAGTTGGGTGGTACTTGTCCATCCCACTGGTCAACCCAGTCTTCGGGGTGCGGCTGCAAGTCGCGGATGGCATCGGCCAGAACGGCTGCCCGCTGATGATCCGGTTCCCGTGCCCATACCGCAATGATGGCGTTCTTGATAGCGAGCGTCGTAGTGGCGAACCAGGGAATTTCCGAAGGAAACCGTGGGAGCGCGGCGACCCTTGCCAGAAGGACTGATTGCTTCATTGCCCGAAGCTCGGCCGAGTCCGATCCTGTGCAGCGCAGGGCCGCGATAACGATTTCCTCTGTTTCGAGCGGGACTAGGCTGGCTCCGGCAACCCTCAGCTTGTGACGAAACGCGCGCCGCTCCTCATCTGAGATAGCTTGGCGGCGGCGAAGCTCCTCAATCATGTCAAGTGACGTGACCGATCGCGCGCGGTGACCGCGGTTATCCGAAACGAACGGCTCTTTATTAAGGCCCCGGTCATCGATGACGGCAACCTCGGCCTGCGCCAGGTTCGTCAATAGGTTCACCGTGGATGAATTGAATACCTCATCGTCATCATCGTCGTCGGCCTCGTCTGACGACTTCCGCGAGCGTTGCGGGCCATAAACGATTTTGCCCTTCGACTGCGCCTTCCGAACGGCCTCGCGAATGGCGTCGATGACCTGAAGAACTTCGGTGGTGTGGTTGTCGTACTCGACCAGTGCGGCTGCTTCATCAGCCGTGCTTGAGTCGATCAAGACCTGGGGAAACGCGTTGAGAACCGCATCGAGCAATCCAATGGAGTCGAGGTAGATTAGCCCCAGGCCTTCAATGTAGAGCGGTCGGCTTGGGTCCGGTCGAGCGGGAGTCGGCCAGCCTTTGTCTTGCAGCGCGAAATAACGCTTTGCTGATTCTTCTGTGCTTTGATCGGTCAGGCCTTTATCTTGCAAAACCCTCAAAAGGCTATGCGTATCGGCAAGCCTCTGTGCGTAAGGCGAAACATCCGAGTCCTGATTGAGAAGCCCTGGCTTGTGAATAGGGGCCGGACGTAGAACGATTCCATTGGCGGACTCGGCGACACGCAGGAGCCCGGCCAGTTCCTCGCCAACTTCAGCCACGAGAGGATCGCGCCGGGATAGCGATGTCCGAACGACTTTGATCTTCCCGGATGCGATCGCCTGCTGAATACGTTCGGCGCGTCTAAGCCTGGATTTCTGGAACTCGCGGATGCGCCGCCGGCCCTCGAACAGCTCACGGAAAGTTCCGCTCGGTAGGACGATCTCGTTGAAGGTATCGAACACCTTCGGAAGAATGCCAAGCCAGCCAAGCACAAGAAGCGCGGTGAAATCCAAGGCCAGCCGCTTAACCTCGCCGAACGCTTCAGGCCGCCTGCGGCCCGAGAATAGAGGGACCACTACTTTGCGCCGCGCATCGGCAAGCGCGGTGTTGCGGGTAAAGTTGCGCAGCAGCACATCAACGACGGTCGTCCGAAGGCCCACAACACCGACGATCAGCGGGATATCGCCACGCGTGATGCCTTCTTGGATTCGCCGGGTCTGCTCAGTCCACTCTGTGTGTTTTTCCAGAATGTCTTTCAGCTCGAACTTCTGAATGGGGCCGTCCGGGCCTGAAAGATCCAGGGCGCGGCGGAACCACTGGTGCGCCTCGTCCTTGCTGTCCTCCAGCCCTTCTTCGACATACACCACGTAGGCTCCGAGCAAGACGTGCGGGTCGTCGCTGCCTTTGGCGAGTGCGGCCGAAACCAAATCCTTCAGTGGGCCCTGCCCTGCGGCTTGGGATAAGTGGGCTGCCCGGATTAATTTAATGGCAGGTACGTTGGCCGCTGCCTGAAGATAGCCAGTCAGTGGCTGTGACAGCGTTTCCCATTCGCCGCTTTCGATGGCAATCGCGATCTCAAGATCAAGTTCGCGTGATGTGGCTTCTTGAGCAAGCCGCTTAGCTTCCGCGAGCGCTTCCGAGAGGCGGCCGCGGCTGAACAGTTGCCAAGCATAATGGCGGCGAAGCCCGCTGTCCCGGTCGAATATGGCGTTGTTGGCTTCAACGATCCGCATGAAGTTGTCGTTGTCGCCAGCCCTAGCATAGGAACGCGCCGCGAATGCCAAATCCATCGGGTCGCCGGTTTTCGCAAATAGCTCCTCGGCGTAGGCACCAATGGATCGGTGGTCGTCGCGCTGGCTAAGGACGCCAATCAAACTGCGGAGTGCTTCCGTTGTCCTGGTTGTGTCATAGGCCCGTTTAAACTCGGTGACCGGATCAGCGCCTTCGGCCGCTGAAACAATTGCATTCAGGCGAGCGAGCTCATTCGGTTCAATGCCGTCTCGATTGGCATCAAGAACGGCCCTCGCGCCGCTGGCGTCGCCCGCGTGTGCAAGTGCTTGAATTTCGATCACGCGGATTAGGAGCTTTCCCAACGTATCGTTGAGCTTTTCCCGGTGCTGCGCGATAAAATCAGTCAGGGGGGCCGTGTTCTCATGATTGTCGATGAGGATCGCAAGACCGGCCCGAAGCTCTTCATCGTTCAACCCGCCAAACGCGGCTCGGTTCTCCAGGTGCCTAAGAATGAGCGCGGGATCGAAATTCGGCAGATATGCCAATGCGAACTGAATGCGCTTCAGGGCTGTGGCCGGTTCCTGCATGTCGGATACGAGCCGCGTTAGCGCCGCTTGGCGATGTGCGGGGTGAAGAAGCTCGAACCAAAATATGTAGTCCTCAGCAATTCTGACGGTCTTGTGCAGCCCAAGCTCCTTCAAGATTGGAATAAGGCGCCGCACATCCTGGATGGCGCCATCGAGCGTGACCCCCGTTTCCGCATCTTGGGTTATAGGACGAACCCGCCGGATATCGAGCTGCATGCCCATGAGCGCCAGGTGCTGCTCAGGTTTCGCAAGGATGGAGGCAAAACGTACGGCACCGCGCAATAACAGAAAATACGGGCAATCCTCAATGACACTCTCGCCAACCCCCTCGAGGGTACCTTTAACCCGCTCGTAATCTCCCTTAGCGAGATGGCAATTGCAAAGAATGTAGATACCATTGGCCGTAAGATCGTGAACGTTGAGCTTTTGATCACTGAACCACGCAAGAGCGGCATCGTCGCCGCGCGCCCTGGCGACGATTGATAAGAGCGTCGCGCGTGAATCCGAGTCCATCGCGTCCCGGAGCATTTGAATGGCGGTGTCGATTTTGCCCCGTGCTTCGGCGAGCCTGGCTCGCGCGGGAAGATCAGTGTCTGGGCCTCTGAGCTCGGCCGAGGCGGTCATGTAGCGTTCGGCGGCCGGCAAATCCTTCTTTAGGGCAGCGCTTCTCGCCGCGCGGAGAAGAATCCGACGGCGAAGCTCCTCTGACAGAACATCCAAGTGGCCGTCCAGAATTTCCCGAGCGAGAGGCTGAAATTGATCTTGCTTCTGTAGCTCTGGAAAGAAGCTTTGTTGCAGCGCTTGGCGATATCTGGACGAAAAGTCCCGTTCCAGAGAATCTTTTGCGATGTCGATATTCGGGGTTGGGCCAGTCTGCAGGCTGGGTTTTTGAACAGAAGCCAGCGTTTCCGACAGGACGGCCCGTACGTGAGCTTCCAACCCTCCGCGCGGAACGGACATATGGGTTGCCGCCTCCACCAGCTCAAGAAGCGCGGCGCGCGTAAGCTTGCGCTTGAAGGGCTCTGCCTCGATGGCCTTCTCCAAAACGTGCTGGAGGATCGTGGCCACCGATCGCTTGGCTTCAGATGGCGGAACTCCAAAGTGATTGGCAAATGTGACGACCTGCTCTTCAAATTTCTGTTTGACTTGATCAAAGCCGGGAGCGCCGCAATCCCAAGAAATTCGCCCTACCAGATCGCTTCGTAATTGCTCGTCGGTGCGTTTCTTGATGTATCCCTTGGCCGCATTACTCAGATCGAGCCGCTCCAGAACTTTTCGCAAGGGGCGAATATCAGCATCGCCCGCCGCCTTAGCCCAATATTTCAACGTCGGCTCACCTGCAGCCCTGTCCTTAAGCCTCTGCTCAGTTCC
>JBOHVR010000476.1:0-4647 GCA_050735755.1 Binatia bacterium | reverse complement strand
AGCTCTGCTCGTTGTTGCGGAATCCCATCACTTTGTCCGACCATCCGAACCAACGATCGTTGGCGTATCCGATCGTGTACAGGGCAACATCGTCGAGCAAAATCTTCGCCATCTGACGGAGACACCCCGCGCGCTTATTGACATCACTTTCTCTGAGGTATTCTTGACCGAGCCGGTCGAAATCGCGATTGCAATACAGCCCTACATTGGCGCCGCGTGCTCCTCCTTCGGGAATGCACCCGAACTCCGAGACATAAGACACTCCCGGCTCATTTGCCCCGCTGACATTTTCAAGAACCGCGTCAAAGGCCCCTTGTTGCTCGCGCTCGCTGTAGATGTTCGATTCCACGATCAACAGCTTCACATTGAAACCGGCCTCACTCGCCTGCCTTTGGATTGGCTCCAGCCACTCCTCGTGACCGCGCCGTCCCAGCACAACGATAGCGGATCCGTCGTATCCGGCTTTTTTAAGAAGTTCGCGCGCACGGGCAACGTCGCGTTTCGTTCCTTGCGGCAACCCCTTGTCGAATACGGAGCCTGGCGGAACGTTAATGACTCGCGGCAGGCCCACTCCGAGGGTGGCCTGATCAATGATGGCATCCCTGTCCAGGCTGAGCGCGAAAGCCTGGCGCAGGAGAGGATTCTTGAATTGCATGGAAGTAAAATTAAAGGCGAGGACTCGACCTCCTGTAACGCCCGCGCTGTTGATGTGAATTCCCGTAACGGCTCCCTTCTTCACTCGCTGCGCTCGAATGGGGCTCAGGCGCTCGGCGATATGGACGTCGCCCGCGCGCAGCGCGTTGAATCTACCGGCCTCCTGCGCAATCAGTTTGAACGTAATCCGGTCGAGGTATGGACGCCCGCCCCAATAGTCGTCAAACCGCGCCACGGTCAAATCCTGCCCCGCCCTCCAGCTTTCAAACTTGAAAGGACCCGTCCCCGGCGGCGGCTCGGACCCGACTTTTAACGTCTTAGGCGCGAGAGAATTGGCCGGAATGACGGTAATCGGTTCGAGACCCTCGATCGATTGGGGAAACAGCGCATCGGAACTCTTTAATAAAAACTCAAGGCCATACTTCCCCAACGCCTTGACTTCCTTCACGGCTCTCGAGAGGACGCCATAGCCGCCGGCGCCGTTGTCCGCGTCCATAATGTATTTGACCGACCATACGACGTCGTCGGCGCTCATCTCCTTGCCATTATGGAACTTCACGCCCTGGCGGAGATTAAAAACCCATACTGAGTTATCCTGCTTGCTATTCCACTCCGACGCGAGGACCCCCTGGAGATCGCCCTTCTCATCGTAAGCCGTTAACGATTGATACATCGACTGCTTGATACTCGCGGAGACCGATCTCGAGCCGATGAAGGGATGCGGCGTCGTCATCGTTTTCGAGGTGGCAAAAATTAAATGGCCGCCGCGCTTGGGCTTTTCGCTCTTCTGTTGTGCTTGAGCCTGCCCCCAGGCGTCATCCATCCACCCGCAAAAAAGAACAAGAAGGGCCAAAACCACCGTGAACTTGCAAGACTCTCGCTTCACCCACGCATACATAATTTTTTCCCTCCTTCGCACGAATTAACGACACGACTCAAATCCTGAAGGCTGTCTGGATCGCCGTCTGGGTGCTAACCTCTCGTGTCATCCTGAGGCAATAGCCGAAGGATCTCATCTTCGTAAATGACTGAAAATACGAGATGCTTCGCTGCGCTCAGCATGACACGTGGATTTTTTTGCGTCACGACACAGTCTCTCGGCGGACAGAAGGAAGTACGCGGACGCGATTTTTTATCTTTGATTCTCTATCCTCGACCTTTCTCCGTTCCCTGCCACATGATCAAGATTGAAGAACTTGATTGCGTTGCCCGCCGTAATCTTCCATTTTTCCTCTTGCGGAGCTTCTCCCAGCGATCTTTCCAAAACTTTTATCGAATTCGGCCAACGCGTGACCTCGTGCGGAAAGTCGGTAGACCACATGATGCGATCCACGCCGATCTCATGCCGCCGGCGCAGTCCCGCCGGGTCCTCGAAAAATCCGTAGTAAGCGTTTTCGCGCAGGTACTCGCTTGGACGACGCGGCAAGGGACGCACCCCGAAGAGCTGCTCCGCCCAGTGGCGGTTCGTATCATATTCATGATCCATTTGCTCCAGGAAGTACGGAATCCATCCGATATTGTTCTCGGCCCAGTAAATCCTGAGCTTGGGGAAGCGCTCGAATACTCCCGCAACAACGAGTTGGACCATTTCCACCGCTCCACAGTGATGAATGGCATGCCTGCTGAGGCGCTCGATAAAGTCGATCCGTGGATCCCATTCCTCCGCCGGCTCTTTCGGATACTTGAGCATGTTTCCGCCGCGCCCTCTGGCTCTTCCGGACATACCGGTATGAATCGCGAGCGGCATTTTCAGGTCTACCGCCGCCGCCCAAAACCTGTCGTCCTCGTCGGTCGGATACGACTTCCCGCTGGGAAACGTCGATAAGCGAACCGCCTTGTAGCCCATCTTTGCGCAGCGCTCCATCTCGGCAATGTCGTCCCCCGCGCCGATATTGGGCAGAAACGCGATGCCGATCAACCGGTCAGGCGCGACCGCGCAATATTCCTCCGCGAGGCAGTCGTTGAAGGCCTGGATGAGAGTAATCAAAGCTTTGCGATCCTTAATCGCAGTGTTGCGCACATCCGACGGGCCGAACAAGATCTCCGCGTCAATGCCGTCCTGGTCCTGTGTTTTTAGTCTTTCCTCAGCCGAACCGGTTCCCGGTGTGCCGTCATAATCCATTGCCGCCGGATTGAACTTTTCCGCTGGCCCCGCTCCATAAAGACCCGTGCTCGAGTATCTTAGCGACCTTCCTTCGATTAGAACCGCATCCCTACCGTCCGGCAATTTGATGCGGCGCGGGGCGCGATCTTTGTACTTCGCCGGGACCCGATGGGTCCAGCGATCCGGTGGCCATTCAACGTGGCTGTCCGCCGAGATATAACGGTAACTTCGTGCCATGCATGCTCCTTGAATTAAGTTTCGGATTTCGAGTCTCGGGTTCTGAGTTGGTTCTGCCCGGCGCTTTCCCCGTCATCCTTCTTCCTTCCTACTTCATACTTTCTCAGACCGCCGCTCTTTGCTTTGCTGTTTTCATATCCGCGCCGGACTCCGCTCTCCGCGCTTCGACCTCAGGGCGGTACTTCTTGCAAAGCTCCAGCCAGCCGGCCGCGCCTTTCCTGGCCTTTTCTTCGGTATCCGCCATGTTGAATGAAAACGGCGGCCGCGGCGGGCCGAAATCGACGTAGCCCGCGTACTCGTGCCGTTCATGTCCGGCGCGCCCCCCTTCTCCCTCCTCCCCGCGTCCGGCCCTGCCACCGGAGATCTCGGCGATAATGCGCTTGGCCCTATTCACGTCGCCATCGGCGACCGCGTAGTAAATCGCCAGCACCGGCCAGGGCCCGGACCAGATCGCATGCGACCAACATCCGGCAGCGCCCATTTCGTAATAGGGATAGAGCTGCGACTGGTTTACGAAGTGAGAGATTTTGCCGTCGATGATGTCATGCAAGCGCTGGAACTCCACAACCGCGCGATGGCTGTCCTTCATCGCGACGATGTTGGGCACCTTCACCAGCTCCTGGAAGGCAGCCACAGGGATATGCACCCGGTGATTCGTCGGATTGTGATAAATCATAATCGAGAGATCCGGAAACAGCTTGCCGATCTCCTGGTAGAAGGAAATAACGTCGCGGATAGGAAGCTTGTAATAATACGGCACGCCGAGAAGCACGCCTTCACCGCCCGCCTCGCGCACAAACTTCATTCTCTGGACGACTTCCCTCGGGTTTGCCGACGTGACCCCCAGCATCAGAGGGACGCGCTTGTTCACGGCGGCGATAGAAGCTCGCACCAACGATTGAAATTCCTCCGGGAACAGATTCCAGCACTGCCCGAAGGTGCCTGTGGTCGCGATCATGTGCGCGCCGCCGTCTTTGATTACCCGATCGAGCCCTTTCTGTATGGCTTCCACATTGACGGTTTCGGTAGCCGTCAGGTCGCCGGCGTTGGCTTTCGAAAAGGCGGGCATCATCCCGCAAATGCCGTATAGTTCGTCGTGGGTATAAGACATCGACCTACTCCTCCTTATTAATTAATATTAATTATAGTTTTTGAAGCCTTTTTTTGATCTCCGGTCCATTGAGAAGAATTTCGCTGTGATGCTGCCATGCGCTAAGGCCCGAGCGATTCGCCCAACTATATTGATAAGGAAAGGCCTAAGCAAGAGGTCCAGCGTCAGGCTCGCTTAGACTGTTGAAAAACCGCTGTTCACCCTTCGGCAGAGCTCAGGGCGAACCCGGAGCACCTGAGAACTTTGGTGATTTTCGTTCTACTGAGCTTGCCGAAGCATGAGCTTGTCGAAGCATGCAAAATAGTTTTTCAACAGTCTTTGCATAGGCGCATAGAGCTCCTCGCAGAGTAGAGGAGGCCTCACTGGATAAATTCCCGGATTGCTTTGTGCACCGCGACCGGGTCGCTCGCCCAATAGTGATGTCTTTGACCAGGCAGAACGACGAACTTCGCGTGGGAAATGTCTCGTCTAAGTATTTCCGCGCTGGCGCGGTGCGAGAGGTCGCCGGTCGCAGCATGCTCGTCTTCTCCGATGAGCACCA
>JBOHVR010000475.1:0-7136 GCA_050735755.1 Binatia bacterium | reverse complement strand
GCCATGTAGCCTGCAACGAGCATTGCCAGCATCGGCAGCATTTTCTTGAGCAGGGACGGGTCGAGCCCCGACTGCGAAGCCGCGTTCTGCGCGACCGTGCGGCTCACGTCCTTCGAGCCGAATATCTGTCCGAGTATGTCGTTACCGCGACTCACGTTCGTCGGCTGCAGCGCCAGCACGTCGTCGAGCAGGCCGCCGCCGCCGAGTTGCCCGAGCAGGCCGCCGAGCCCTTCGAGGCCCGTGGGCTGTGATTGCGCCTGCTTCTTGAATCCGCCGAGGATCGCCGGGACAAGCGCGTCGGCGCCACTCGCCGCTTGGGTCTCACTCACGCCCAGTTCCCGCGCCATCGACTGGAGGCCGCCCATCTGGGCGAGGATGTCGGTGATCTGCATGTGCCTGACTCCTTGGGTTGGTTGTTGCGCCGCCGCTCAGTCGAGCAGGTCCTGGGGTACATTGCCGCCGTTGGCGGCGATGCGCGCGAGCACGGTCTTGTGCAGCCAAATGTTCATCTTCGCCGAATCCCCCATCAGATCCGCGGGGCAGCCCAGCTCCGTGGCCAGCTCCTTGCGCGCCCCGAAGCTGCTGTCGATCTCGAGAAGCTTCAGCAGGTCGACGATGGAAGTCCGCCAGTTCAGCTTCTGCGGGTTAGCTGCCGCGCGCTGCTCCAGTGGTCCGACGACATCGACGACAGACGTGGCCTGCGGTGATGCGGTCGGAACCGCAGCCGGGCTAGCGGGCGCGGCGGCCGTGCTGCCGATGCCAAAGTTTCTCGAGAATGTTGCTGAACAATCCCATGGCGATCTCCCTATTATTTTTATTTTGATTATTTTTATTTTGCGCTGCTCAGAAGCATATGCGTGAGACGCAAAAGGTATACCACCGGCAATCGCAACAAAACCGCAGCTATTTCCTTGCTCCGGCAATCCAGAAAGTGTCAAAGATGCAAAAAGCTTCGAGTGCTTTTCTTACGTATGATACACGGTCAAGCATGGAAGTTAGCTCCCCATTCAAGCTCCCCGCCTGACTGGCCGCTCGCTGGGCGTTCGCGGCCCGATGGGAATGACAGCGTAACGTTGCGCAACCACGGCGGCCGCTTGGCGGGCGCGCGTTTCTGATAGAACGCCGTGCCGGTTGGCGCCGTCTAACGGATTCCCTCCTCCCCCCTTCCCTAGCAGGCAACGAAACAACGACGCTTGGAGTACTGGAGTGATGGAATGCTGGAGTAATGGATCTGAACGCACCACTCCAAACCTTTTTGAGCAGCCTGCAATCCCGGCCTTTGCAGCAATCTGAAACTCATCCTAACGTCCTGGTCGGCTGGGCGACGGTTTGCGTTTGTGCGCGTACCACCGACCCAAACGACAAACACGCGATGATCGCCAGGGCGAAATTCGCGAAGCTAACCCTATTCGGTCTGTCCGCTGCTCTTTTCATTGTGAAGCTCGGCTTGTTTCAGCGTAGTCGAGCGGGATGGCCCGCTTGTTCAACGGTTCAATTGTTCCACGCGATAATGCCTGTGTGCCGTTCAACGTTCAATCGGTGATCGCGAAAGCTCAGTCCTCCGCCCTTCTCGCTCGCTCGTTCTTTGCTTCGGAACTGTGATAAAAAGAAACTCGAGGAGAAAATTATGTTTTTACGATCGGTCCACGCAGTTCTAATCGCCGCTGTCGCAATGTTTGTCGCTCCGGTGCCGAGCCGCGCGGCGGCGGAGACGCTTTGCCCGCCGATGCTGAATCAACAGTTTGCCAACCTGATGGACGAGCCGGTTTCGCTTTGTCAGTTCGGCGGCCAGGTCGCGTTGATCGTCAACACCGCGAGTGAGTGCGGCTACACGCCACAATACGACGGATTGGAAAAGCTGTACCGCCGCTACCGCGACAAAGGATTTGTGGTGCTGGCCTTTACGGCAAACGACTTCGGCGGCCAGGAGCCCGGAACGAACAAAGAGATCGCGCAATTCTGCCGGGTGAACTACGGCATCACCTTCCCGGTGTTCGCGAAAACATCCGTGGTCGGCCCGAAAGCGAACCGGCTCTTTCGAGACCTCGCTGCCAAAACCGGCAAGCCGCCGCGTTGGAATTTCACCAAGTATCTTCTCGATAGGAAGGGACAACCCGTCGCCGTCTTCGAAAGCGCGGTGGAGCCGGAAGATCGAATGATTACGTCACAGATCGAGAAGCTGATTCAGGCGCGATGAAACGGAAATATAGCACTCACTGTCTCGTAGAACTCCGCGAAATTTACACTGCGCGAGCCAGTTTGCCGCTCGCGGGCAGCCTTTCATAGAGAAAATCGGTGAAGACTTTGATTCGCGCGGTGCCCTTGAGAGCGGGGTGGCTCAGTATCCAGACGTCGGTGTCGAGTTCGTCGAGTTCGTTCACCGGCTCGGCCAGACGCACCATATCCTTTTCATCATCGGCCAGAAGGCACAACAGCATTCCGATTCCCATCCCGTAACACACGGCATCGACCATTGCCGCCAGGCTATCGACGCGGACCACGATCCGCTCCTCCGGGATATTTTCTCGCATCCATTTTGCTTGAGCAAGGTGCGCCAGCGTTTCCTCGGGTGCGACCCAATCGTGCGCGCCCCACGCTTTTTTTCTCGGATTCCTCTTAAGATAATCTTTTGAGGCGTAGATCGCCGTACAAAGACGCCCGACGCGCCTGCCCAGCAGATTTTCCGGAACCATATTCGACGGACGAACCGCAACGTCGGCTTCGCGCCGCGTCAAACTCAAGAAAGTATTATTGATGACGATCTCCATCTGAGTCGCCGGATTGAGGGCGCGGAACTCGGCGAGATAGGGCATCAGCAACCCGCGAATCAAGGTATCGGTGGTCGTGATGCGAATCGCCCCGGAGACGTTCAGATCTCGCCCGCTCAAGCTCATTTGAGCGGTCTCAATCTGTTCGCTTAAACCGTGTAGCCGGTTGCACAGCCCCTCTCCCTGCGCGGTCATCTCATAGCCGTTCGGAAGGCGATCGAATAACCGGGCGCCCGGTCTCTTTTCCAAACTCCCGAGCCGCCGCAGCACGGTAGAATAGTTCACTCCTAAGATCTTTGCCGCGCCGGCAATCGAGCCGCGCTCGCTCACCGCCAGGAAAAAACGCAGATCATCCCAATCGACATCGCGCATTTTTGCATACCTCATCTGCAACTTTTGCGAATTGCGCGCCGAATTACCAGACCTACAATCGGTTATAAGCGCAACGTAGAAAAACTCGCGCAAACAAAGGAGTAAACATATGGCGTGGATGGTTTTAGCAGCCGCGGCCGTGGTCGATGTCGCGATGGCAGTCGCCCTCAAGTATACGGACGGATGGACGCACTTTTGGCCCAGCCTGCTGGGCGTAGTTTTCGCAAACAGCACGATCTTCTTGCTCACCGTATCGCTGAAGAGTCTCCCCCTCGGCACGGCGTTTGCCGTCTTCACTGGCATCGGTGCAATCGGCATCACGCTGGTCGGTATTCTCTTTTATCAAGAAAGCACTTCCCCCGCGCGGCTCTTCAGTATCGCGCTGATCATTGGCGGAATCGTCGCGCTCAAGCTGCTGAAAGCATGACCGTCGAACCAGCAAAGGAGATTCTCATGTCCCGGCTGCTGTATATCGAAGCTTCGCCTTCGAAGACCCGGTCTCACTCGATCCATGTGGCGAAAGAGTTCTTGAAAGTCTACGGAGAAACCCATCCGCGAGATGAGATCGAAACGATCGACCTCTGGGCGGAATTGCCGGCTTTCGACGCGAACACGATCGAGGCGAAATTCGCCGTCTTACGGAAGCAACAGTTCACTCCCGAGCAGCAGGCGAGATGGCAAGCGGTGCAAGCGGTCTCGCGCTGCTTCAACGCGGCGGAATAATGGCAGTAGGTTCACGGCCGCTGGCCGTGCCGGCTTCAACCAGGACGCGGTTGGCGACTTCCCCGGGTCCACCAAAGCGCTGGATGTACGAGAACCTGTCGCTTCGCCCGAAACCGCCGATAGTTTGACCCTCATTCGGCAGAAGTGTCAACGCCGGGTGTGCGTCGATAGCGTCGCGCAGTTTCTTGATCTCGCGATCAATGGCTCTCTTTCCCGAGGCCGGCGTAAAAGCAATTGGATCAAGGAAGATGTCGATATCTTCCGAAAATCGCTGGATTAGCTTCCAGCTTTCGCCAGGCTTGTTCCGCCCTTGAAAATAACTTTGTCCGCGGCGGCGCCGCCGATGATTCGCAGGACTTCCGTCACATAGTAGTCCTTTTCAATCATCGCGGGCCGCAATCCTTGGCGGCGAAAATGCTCCGCCGCCTGTAGTATCGCTTGCTCGAAATCAGGATGTTCAAAAAGCTTCACGTCACCCTCGCTACTTGGCCTGCCAGTTTCTGGCATGAGGGAGTCCGGCCAATAGTCCAAAGTTGAATCGGGAGAATGGGTTCAAGGAAGCCCGTAACCGCCGAAGTGCGGCAGGCTTCTTTCCAATCTGTTCACCGACGGCGCCGATCATCGCACGGACTCGTGGAGGCTCAGAGTCGGCGACTTTGAGCAGGCGCTCAAATTGGCCTTTCTCCGACAGGAGCGCCACGGTTCTGCGGACGGTTTCTTTTGGTGACAGGTCACTCGTCTTTCCCCCTCGCCTCAGGAAGTCAAGGAGGGCCGCATCGCGATCGGAAAGACCAGTCCATGACTCCGGTCTTCGAGTGTGGATGAGTGTGTCATTGCCGACGAGCTTTCTGGGCAGACTGAAGGTGCTGGTGGAAACCTCGGCGCGACTCGCGGTCTGGGTTGTGAAGCCAAGGAGATTGGCGGCAGCAATCCCTGAAGGAAAGATTTGCTTGTGTCGAGACGCCAGCTTCTGGATTTCAGCCGGATTTGGCAGACTCTTGCCGAACGCCGTTTGCCGGGTGTGGTAATAGACCCCCTTGCTCAGGCGTTCAAGTTTCCCCTCGCGTGTGAGGCGTGACAGGACTTGTGCCACGGCCGCAAAGGGAAGATCCCGGAAATCTTCAAGCCGCCACAACCGCTCACCGCCGCGTTCGATACGCTGGCGGACTAAGGTCGCGATCCGGCGTGTTCCGGCTGACGATGTGGTGCGGGTTCCCATGGGCCTAGTTTAGGTCTTTACCCGGATACCGTCAAGTTTTCTTGCAATAAAACTTGACATCATAAAAGGCCGAAGGGGAAAAGCCTGGTGTCAGACCTGTCTAAGTTACATAACTCGATGGAGGCGCAAGACTCAGCTGCTCTGCTTAGATTGAAATCTAAGGTTTCCAGCCAGCTCGCTGTCCGCTTTCTTTGCAAAGCTGAAATCGTAGGCGCGCTCCATGGGCACTTCCTTGTGACTTTGAGGACCTCGCGAACGATGTCGAGGTCGTTTTTCTGCATTTCCTCGTCGACCACTCCGTTGGTCGTAAAAGTGGCGCCTGTGAGACGTCAGACGTGCACTGGCCCGTGCATGGATATGGCGCCTGGCACAGTGTGCGTTTGCGTGAAAAAAGCGGCTCGGCTCAGTGGATACTTGCTGCGTCAAGTCAATAACTTACACAGCCCAACGATGTTGTTGGCATCAACTCAACGGCGGTCTTGACAATGTTTTCATCGTAATTAATAGTAAACATAGTAATCTATCGGTAAGAAGGTCATTATGAAAAACACTTTAGGTTCAGCCTTAATAAAAGTAGCGGACGAAGTATGGATCGCCACGGCGCTGCTCCATCGCGAAAATCCGAAGCGAGAGGATTTTTCTGTTTCAGAAATCGTCGCCAGGGCACGTCGCGAGAATCTATCCACTGAGCTCAGGCCGGGCGTTCAAGTGCACGCTTACCTTCATTGCGTAGCAAACCTTCCCCCTAACCCGGGTCGCTATCGCATGCTTTATGCAACCGGGAAAAACACGCGGAGGCTTTTTCGAGAAACTGATGATTTCCATCCAGAGCGTGGCAGTGGCAAGGTAACGCCGCGCAAGGAAGACATACCGGCTCAATATCACTCGCTGTTGGATTGGTACCGGGGCAAATTCATCGGCAAGCGGAATAGTGTTGAAAAGAGCGATCCCATCCTCGACCTGCGCGGGCTTGGTAAAGAGATTTGGGTAGGAGAAGACCCGGACGAGTACGTGAGCCGACTCCGTGGAGGTTGGGAGTGAGCCGGATTTTCTGGGACACAAACCTATTTATCTATTTAATCGAAGATCACGGCGACTTGTCCGAGCGAGTAGCGCAACTACGCAGGCGGATGATCGAAAGAAGAGATGACCTTTACACATCTGCCCTAACCCTGGGCGAGATCCTGGTTAAACCAAGCGAAGCCGGGGATGAAGTGCTCGGTCGACGATACGAAGCCGCGCTGCGTCAGGGAGCCGCGATCATCCCTTTCGATGTCGAAGCCGCCCGACTTTATGCGGGCATTCGCAAGGATCGCACGATTCGCCCGCCGGATGCCATTCAGCTGGCGTGCGCGGCCCAGGCTCGAGTCGATCTCTTCATTACAAATGACGAGCGGCTGAGCACGAAATCAATTCCGCGCATCCAATTCGTTAGCTCGTTGCAGCGTGCGTTCTTGTGAGTCGTCATTCGGCTATTTTTATTGAAGCAAGCTTTGGCCAGAGTGCTTTTAAGGGCCAAATTTTGGGGGCCAGGTCTTGCAATCACACATTCCCTATGCCAGCTATCAGCGCGTCTTTCAGCGCCCTTCGCCCCAACCACTTTATTGCTCTCGACGCATCGGCCCGAAGACAAGGGCTCAGGATCGACGATCGGAATTCACCAGATAGCAGGACGGGAAAAATTTTTGATCGTGACGTGATTATTCTGCTCCAATACTTTCGGACGAAGATCTTGACAACGTTTCAACCGTTCAATAGTTTAAACCTTAACTATTTTGCGGACCATTTTTCTTTAGACTGACATCCGGCTCGTTCGATCGAGATGAAACAGAACGAAAGCCAACCCTTGAGCGGAAAAGTCGCTCTGATCACCGGCGCAAGCCGGGGCATCGGCGCGGCCGCGGCAAAGCGACTGGCGTCGGCCGGCGCCACGGTCGTTATTAATTACCTGCAGCGGGCGGAGCTTGCGCAAACCGTCCTGCGCGAAATCGAGGAATCAGGCGGGAAAGGCATGGTCTTTCAGGCGGACGTCACCGAAAGACAGCCCGTGGAGG
>JBOHVR010000474.1:0-3643 GCA_050735755.1 Binatia bacterium | reverse complement strand
ACTCGTATGGTTACGCACAGCGAATGTCGATGTACGAACGCATATCAGACAATCCGCCGGCGCCGCGAAAGGTGCGTCCAGTGGGTAAGTGTGCCTCACTCTGCCTGCTGGGTGCCCCATTTCAAATGGAATATCGATGCCGGTGCGCCGTGCGTGCTTGGCGCACCATGACTGATGTTGTGTCATTCATTGCCTAAAACGTCAGCACGGTGCGAATCGATTCGCCGCGGTGCATCAGATCGAACGCGGAATTAATCTTGTCGAGCGGCATCGTGTGGGTGATGAGCTCGTCGATCTTTATCTTTCCTTCCATGTACCAGTCAACGATTTTGGGAACGTCCGTGCGGCCTCTGGCGCCGCCGAACGCCGTTCCTTTCCAGGTTCTTCCAGTCACGAGCTGAAAAGGCCGGGTGCTGATCTCCTGTCCTGCCCCGGCCACGCCGATGATCACACTGGTCCCCCAGCCCTTGTGGCAGCATTCCAAAGCCTGACGCATTACCTTGACGTTGCCGATGCACTCGAAGCTAAAGTCTGCCCCTCCGTTCGTCAGGTTCACCAGATACGGAACGAGATCTCCTTGCACGTCGTTGGGATTGACGAAGTGGGTCATACCGAATGCTTCCGCAAGCCGACGTTTGGCCGGGTTGGTGTCGACGCCGACGATCATGTTCGCGCCGGCAAGCCGCGCGCCCTGAACGACGTTGAGACCGATGCCGCCGAGCCCGAAGACAACGACATTGTCGCCGGGGCGCACTTTAGCGGTGTTGATCACGGCGCCAATCCCGGTGGTCACCCCGCAGCCGACGTAGCACACCTTATCGAAGGGCGCGTCCGCGCGTATTTTCGCCAACGCAATTTCCGGCACGACGGTGTAATGGGAGAAGGTCGAGGCGCCCATGTAATGATGGATCATCCGCGATCCTATGGAGAAGCGGCTGGTACCGTCAGGCATGACGCCCCGGCCCTGCGTCTCGCGAATCGCCTGGCAAAGGTTGGTTTTGTTGCTGAGACAGTACTCGCATTGGCGGCACTCCGGGATGTAAAGAGGAATGACGTGATCACCGGGCTTGACGCTGGTCACTCCGGAACCGACCTCGACGACGACTCCGGCGCCTTCGTGGCCGAGAATGGAGGGAAAAAGGCCTTCCGGATCTTTACCTGAAAGCGTGAACTCGTCCGTGTGACAAACGCCAGTGGCTTTGATCTCGACGAGCGCTTCGCCTCCCTTTGGGGGCTGCAATTGGACGACCTCGATCTGCAAAGGTGTAGCCGCCGCATACGCCACCGCTGCCTTTACGTCCATGAATGGAACCTCCGCTTAAACGCTGTCTTTTGAAGTCAGGGAAAACCAGATCCTGGGATAGAAGCATTCGGGAATGACAGGCTTTTTTGAGGTCTGGGAATAGCTCACGTAGCGAGCTGCTGGCCCGTTGACCAAAAAGAATTCACAACGGGAAAACATAGTTTATGGTTTGCGCGCCTGTTGTCTGGCCCCGGCATTTTCTTGCAGCGCGGAGTTGCGCTTGATGTAGACCCAGGCATTCATCCCGGGCTTAAGTTCGCGATTGTTGGAATTGCCATCGAGGGAAATTTCTACAGGGATCACCTGTTCGATTCTGCTGTAGGGCCCGCCGGGCTTGAAAATAGCAAACTCTGAGTCGGTCGCGTCGCCGATCAGCTTGACCTTGCCCGAGAAAATCCGATTGGGATAGGCATCCACGTAGACGTCGACCGGATTACCCTGCCGAATGTATCTCAGGTAGGTTTCGCGCACGTGCGCGCGGACCTCCACGGTGTCTTCGATGATGATCTTGAGCACGGCATGGCCCCGTTGCACGATATCGCCAATGTTGGCAGTCCGGCGCACGACGATGCCGTTTACGGGACTGGTCACTTCAGTGCCCTCTAATTGCCGCTTCCTTGTGTCTACCTTCAGTTTGAGCTGTTGGATCGTCGACTCTTGCGACTCCAGACGAGCTTTGAAAGCGTCTATCTCGGCCAGGCGCGCTTTGCTCAAGCGCACATCGGCCTCGGCTTTGCGCGTGTCGGATTTGGCTGTCATCGCCCGGACCTGTGCCAGGGTTGCATCATCGCGGAAATTATTCAGCTTGGAAACCTGTGCCAAACGGAGATCGGCTTTGAGCTGTTGCACTTCGCTCTCGCGCATGTCCACGGTTGCCTGGGCCCGCTCGTAAGCCATCTTGGCATCGTCCAGCTCCTTGGCGGCGATAAACTGCCTAGCGAAAAGCTGCTTCGCGCGTTCGAGCTCAAGCCCGGTCTTTTTAAGATCCACTTCGGACCTGGCAAGATTCGATTCTGCCACTTTGACAGCGGCCTGCGCCTGTTCGACTTGGGATCGCCCGACGTGTTTTGCCAGTTCGTGCATTCTTACTTTTTCTTGAAGGAGGCCATTCGCCGACTCGAGCAAAGCTTCAGCACGGGTTATCTCGCTGCGAACCGTGGCTTCCATGGCCTTGAATTGGAGTTGGGCTTCTTCGTACTGCGCGGTGACGCGCTTCAATTCAACGACGGCCTCATCTAAGGCGTTCTTGTAATCTTCTTTGTCGATTTCAACCAGCAGATCTCCCTTTCGGATCACATCGCCTTCGTCGGCTGGAAATTTGATGATTTTTCCCGACACTTCTGAGCTGATCGTGGCGTAGGAAGCGGTGACGCGGGCCTCGTCAGTGTATACGGTATTCATGGCGGTAATCCACCAGTTGATCGCATAGCCGCCGGCAAGGCCGAAACCGACGCCGAACACAAGCAGGCCAAGCACGTTGCGCTTGTTTTTCAGCCAGGTTCTGCGACTTTGACGAAACCCAGCGGATTCAATATCTTCTGGGCTATCTTCCATGACGACTATCTTCGCGCAGTGTTAACGGGTCACGTCCGGTCGTCTCCAACGCAGGTGGCGACCTGCCCGTTCGGGATACCCCTCATGATGGTAAATGCTGCGGATAGAAAGCACCATCGGAATCAGAAAGAGGCCTGCGATAGCGGCGAGCCGGAAGCCGTCATGATAGGCCTCTATCGTCGCTCTCTCAATGAGCTGATTCCGGAGAATTCCCTGCGATCTTGCGGTCGCCTCATCGAGCGGCTGCCCGGCTTGCTCAAATGCGCTGCGCAACGTGGCGAGAGCTTCTTCGCGCGCGTCGTTTTCGAGCGTCTGAACGCGCATGAATTTGGTGAGATGCGACATCTCCCGGTGCGTGACGTACGTGGAGATGAGCGGGATTCCGACTGTATTTCCCAGGTTGCGCGCAAGGCTATCCATGCCCGCTCCCACGATCGCTTGCTCGGGCGGAAGCGTTCCCAGGGACATCGTAGTCATGGTGGCCTGGGCGCCAGAGCGAAAGAGGCTCTGAAATACGGTCACGAGGATAATATACGCCAACGACGCGCCCACGTCTAATCGGGAATAAAAATACATCGATATTGAAGATGCAAGAAGCGAAGCGGCCACCACGACGGGGATGCTGATCCGATCGGAAAGAACGCCCCATCCGATGGCTCCCACCCCCGCGGTAAAAGCCATCGGGACCATACGCTGGCCTGCCTGCAAGGGAGAGAAGCGAAGTTCCCTTTGAAGAAAGATCCCGAAGATGAAATTTGTGCTCTGAAAAATCGCGTTGTTCAGAAG
>JBOHVR010000473.1:0-5094 GCA_050735755.1 Binatia bacterium | reverse complement strand
GACCAACACTGCTAACAAGGCGAAAACGGCCACGCCCGCTCCAACGAATGCAAAGCCTTGCATGGGCGCAGCCGCCACCGCGAAAGCGAGACCAACCAGGAAGCGCACAATCATGGAGGTGAGATTGACGGAGAAGCGTGTAGCCCCCATGACGTGACCTTCGGCTCCATAAGGAATTTGTGACTGAAGCGTGGAAGTCATGGCGAGCCGCGCCATGACGTTAGAGAGGGCAAAGAGAAACACGGACACTGCCATTGAGAGGAAACTTTCTGGGATCCAACCGAAAGCCAGAAACACGACGCCCGCCGCGCTCAAACGCAACCAGAAACAAGGCGAATGCTTCTGCGAAAAGCAACCGTAGAGTAGCGCTCCCGTCACAGCCCCAATACCGAACAAGCCGGTGAGCCAGGCTGCCTGTTCTGGCGCTCTCAAAATGCTGTCGGCAAAGAAAACCGGCAGCAGCGCTTTAAGCGGGTACAGAGTCAGTAAAATTATCCCAACGAGGCTCAACCGTAATCCTGGATTTGAAGCCACCACGCTTATGGAAGCTTGCAAACTCGGTTTGCTGCTTAACGGCCTTTCCCCGATGGCTGATTCGGCGGTTTTGGGCATGCGGGCATAGATCATCGCCGCAACGCCAAAGGCAACGGCAACTGACCAATGAGCCGAGAGCGCGCCGAATGTTATGAGCATGAATCCCACGAGAAACGACCCCGCAACCGAGCCAAGCTCCAAGATAGTTTGGTAACGCGAATTCAATCGATCCAAGGCGATTCGATCGTTGCCTGCCAACATGAGAGGCATGGTATTGCGTGCCGTGTCAGCCACACCGCGAACCAAAGAATCAAGAAGGTAAACACCCGTTGCTAGTTGTAGCGTCAAAAACCCACTTGACCACAGGACCGGAAGCAGACCGAGCGATACCGAACGGACTGCAGTGGACACGATGAGCAGCTTTCTGGGATGGAGACGGTGAGAAAAACAGCCGCCCAGCAAAGTGCCCGTCGTATCCAGAGCGGCATTGAGAGCAGAAATGAAACCGACAGCACTCAAAGAATTGGACAGGTTCAATAAAAGAAGCGGGAAGGTAACCTGCAGCGCCTTGCTTGCGAATTCAAATCCAAACGTGCCGATAAAATAAGCGCAAACCCGCGCCGGAGTTGCGGAGGCTTGGATTTCGTGCGGAGTATTTTTCAGCTTGTAAGATCGCGTTTGAACGTGCATGGCTCGAGTGTCGTTGGATGTCATGTTGCTGGCTGGAGATGTAACAGCAAGATATGTGCCCCATTAGGGTCACAGATGCCGTTGATAGAAAAATCAAGCACTTATACTCTCTCATATTACTTAACCTACCTTGTTTTGTCATATTCTCATGACATATTGGCAAAGATCCCGACATACTCTCAGAAGTCTTAGGTCGATGGGACCGCCTGTCACGCATCGAAGTGGGCAGGTTGCCGAAGGAGTGATATAAAGCGTGAACCGGGGCGCTTAGCGCATTTCGGCAAAGCAGGCGGAAAATAATGCGCCGCAAAAGAGTCTTCCGTTGGGTCGGAAAAGAATGGGAAAACGTCAAGCGCAGCAACCGGGTAGCGTGGCTTTTCAAGAGACGCATGACAACGATCAGATGACGGAAACGGAAATTGATCAATGGTTCGCGATCACAGACATTGTCTCCTTTGGCTGCTTTTTTCGGCGTTTCTTGGGCCGACATTTGCATTGGCGTACGCCCAGATCCCCGTAACGGAGATGGTCACAATTCCAGCAGGGGCTTTTACGATGGGAAGCGACGACGGGCCTGCAGATGAAAGGCCGGCGCATCGCGTGCAGTTGGTTGCTTTCTCGATTGACCGGCTTCCCGTCACGAACGCGAACTTCGCGTCATTTCTGAATGCGGTGGGTGCCGTAAACTCGCGGGACGAAAGGCTCTTCGACGTGGATGACCCAGACGCCCGCATTCGCCGCAGCGACGGAAAATGGATGGCGGACCAAGGCTACGCGAATCATCCTATCGTGGAGGTTTCATGGATCGGCGCGAGAGAGTACTGTGCGTGGGTGAAAAAGCGCCTACCGACGGAAGCGGAGTGGGAAAAGGCGGCACGCGGAACCGACGGCCGCAAATACCCTTGGGGTCATGAGCCGCCGGACCGCTCGCGCGCCCACTTCAATGCCGGATACAATCAAACGGTTCCGGTGGATAGTTTTCCGCGGGGCGCCAGTCCCTACGGCGTTCTCGACCTGGCGGGCAATGCCTGGGAATGGGTGAGCAGCGCTTACATGCCTTACCCGTACAATCCCGCCGACGGGCGCGAAGACCTTAAGCCCGGCCCGGTTCGCGGAACCAGGGGAGGAGGCCATGACTCTCCGCCGGAAGGGCTGACAACCACTTATCGCGGCAGGAATCTTTCACGAAATTTCCGCTCGGGCCATCACAACATCGGCTTTCGCTGCGCGCGGTAGAAATATACCCGAGCCTCTCACTTTTATCCTCGGACGGCGCGTGATAAACAGTCTCCCCGCTCAGCATGAACGGGAAATACTGCTTGCGTCGTCCCCCGTCCGTTCGTCCTGAGCAGTGTCGAAGGGCGAATGGAGAGTTTTCAGTCAGAAACAAGTAGGCATTCGCAAGTCCATCTCGCAGGAGGGTCGTCATGCCGGTAGCGATCATTGACGGTTTGGAGGTGTATTACGAAATCCGCGGTTCCGGAGCGCCGTTGCTCATGCTCGCTCCAGGCGGCTTTGACGCCACGATCGACAAGTGGTCCAACGCCACTGCGTGGAAAGGAACGGACGCTCCGGCGAAGCTGGCGTCAGAGTTTCAATTAATCCTCTACGATCGGCGCGAGTCAGGTCAATCCGGCGGCAGAGTGGAAAAACTAACGTGGGATTTGTTCGCGCGACAGGGAAAAAGTTTACTCGAGCATCTGAGGATAGATTCTGCTTTTGTTCTCGGCGGGTGCATGGGCTGTTCGGTGGCGACCGCATTCGCCGTTTGCTTTCCGGAGGCCGTGCGGGCGCTTCTGCTTCACTGGCCGGTAGGAGGCTATCGCTGGAAAGCCGCGGGACAGGAAAGATTCGCGCGCCACACCGCTTTCGTACGGCAGAAGAATTTGCCGGGTGTTATTGAGCGCGCCAGAGAAACGAAAAACTTCTGGCAAGATCCCGAATCCGGCCCGTGGGCGTCCTGCATCGCCCGGGATGATAAATTTGCCGATCGCTTCAGAGCTGAGGATCAGGACCGCTACCTCGGGCTCGTAGAGACGAGCGCTCGCCGTCTATTTGATCGCGATACCGCGCCGGGCGCAGAGCCGGAAGAGATCATGGGAATCAAAGCCCCTACGTTGATCATACCGGGGGACGATCCCTCCCACGCCACATCGGCAGCTTATTATCTTGAAGAGTGCATTCCGAATGCGGAGCTCTGGAATGAGATGCCGCCCGATCAAAGCACCGAAAAGGTTTGCGACCGAATCCTCGATTTCTGCCGGGAAAAGTAGGGACGTGAACCGAAAAGGTCAAGATTGCGAGACCTCGACTGTTTCCATGGGTTGAAGCCGACCGTCAATGGACGAGCAAGTTGACATTGGCTTTTTCGGGTAAAAGAGCGCATCTTGAAGCGCCTCAATTCGTGCGCCGCAAAACGAAAGCCTGCGGATCACTAAGGAGCGAAAAGAATGGCACTCCTCATCAAGGCTGAAGAATTAAGAGGGCTCATCTCACTGGACGAGGCCATCGCCGCGGTTGAAGCAGGCTTCCGGGATCACGGCAACATGCCGCAATTTAGTTTGCCGCGTCAACGTATCATGCTGAAGGATCGCCGCGTCAACATTCATTCCGGCGGTTGCCTGAGCCTTGCCGTAGCCGGCACGTTTATCCACTACGAGCGTCATAGCTTTACGAAGGACGACCAAACTTACGCGGCTGTGGGCAAACGTGTCTACGTCGCGTATGACAGCGAGAGCGGCAATCTTTTGGCCATTATTGTAGGTTCCCTGCCTCTCTTCGACTTTGATCCTCCCGAGGACTGCTTTGCCACCGAAACGGCAATTACCAGCGCGCTCGGAACGAAGTACCTGGCACCGCGAGATATACAGACGATGGGGCTTTTCGGGACGGGCCGGCAGGCACGACGCCATTTGAAGGCGATGTGTGCCATTCGCACGATCAATGAAGTCAAAGTTTACAGCCGAAATCCGGAAAACCGCCGCGTTTTCTGCGAGCTTATGCGCCATTACGTGGATGCGAATTTAATACCGGTAAAGACGCCGCGAGAAGCCGCAACCGGCGTTAACCTGATTGTCTGCGCTACCGGGAGCAACGTCCCTGTCCTATTCGGAGAATGGCTCGAAAGCGGCGTTCATGTGACCTCGATTGTCGGCAGCAACAAAGAGCTTCTGGCGGAGGGATTAGTGACGCAGCCCCGCCGGGAGCTGGATGACAGTGTTTTTCCCCGAGCGGACGTGGTCGTGGCTACGCTCGTCCAGCAGGCGATTCAAGATGAACAAGGAGATTTTGTCGAGCCCATCAAAAGAGGGATTTTGGCCTGGCATGACATCAAGGAGCTAGGACAGCTTGTCGGTGGCAAGGTGAGCGGCCGAACTCAGGAGAATCAGATCACAATCTTCAAACAGAATAGCGATCAGGGCGTCGGATTTATGGCTTTGGCACGATTGGCGCACGACAAAGCGAAACGCGAGGGTATTGGAATAGAGATCTAACGGATTGCTGAAAGAGTACGGAATGCTTCGACAAAGCTCAGCATGAACGGATTCGCTCAATCATTCCGAACCTTTCTCCGTTCGTCCTGAGCTCGTCGAAGGACTCCGAAGAGTTCTCAGCAATCTGCGAACACCGCCCGCTCCAGCCATCGTCTCGCTGTTTCTGGGTTCGGGCCATCCGAGACGAAAAGCCGCCGAGAACAAAGGTCCATGTTAGGATTTCTCCTGTCCCATCCTCGTGACCGGGACGCCGAACGGTTCGGAGCGATTCCCGAAAAGAATCAGCGGTTCCGGGCCCGGGTTAGTAATCTGATAGTAATCCTTGGCCTTGAGAAAAACGACGTCGTTTTTCTCAAGGCCAAGGATTACTATCAGA
>JBOHVR010000472.1:0-11192 GCA_050735755.1 Binatia bacterium | reverse complement strand
CGTGGGCGGATTGCTAGTCGTGAGCCTTTTCGTCTTCAGCTGGCAGACGGCAGGGAGCATGACTACGCCGGCATTCCTATACCTGCCGCTGCCGTTTCTACTGTGGGCTGCGATGAGATTCGGCGCGGCTGGAGCGAGTACTGCCCTCTTGATCGTCGTGTTGGGTTCGATCTTTGGTGCAGCGAACGGAGGCGGTCCTTTCGCCAGTGCCTCACCGGCAGAAAATGTGTTTTCGCTACAAATGTTTTTGGTGGCGATTGCTTTACCGATTATGTTTCTCGCAGGTTTGGTCGAGGAGCAGGACAAAAAATCGAAAATATTGAGGGAGAATGAGGCCTGGTTTCGTTCGATGGCCAACACTGCGCCGGCTCTGATATGGATGTCAGGTGTAGACGGCCGTTTCAATTTTTTCAATAAGGCCTGGTTGGACTTAACCGGGCGCACGCGCAATCAGGAACTGGACGATGGTTGGACCGAAGGACTGCATCCTGAGGACTTTCATCGCTTCTTCGAGAAGTACGACAGTTCGTTTAGGGCGCGGGAAGAGTTCTCGATGGAATGCCGCTTGCGTAGATATGACGGTGAATATTGCTGGATTCTCAACAACGGGGTGCCGCGCTTTGACGTGGACGGAACTTTTCTTGGGTACATCGGTTCCGCCATCGATATCACGCAACGCAAAGAGGCAGAGACAAAGCTGCGACATCAGCGCGAACAATTAGCCCGTATGAACCGCATTTCCACGATGGGCGAACTGGCGGCGTCGATGGCGCACGAACTGAACCAACCACTGACGGCGATATTAGCCAATGCGCAAGCTGCAGAACGTCTAATGAGATCCAAACCGCCGGATTTGGAAGAAGTTGGCGCGATCCTTGAGGACATCGTAAAGGACGACACTCGTGCGGGCGAGATCATTTGGGGGATACGGGCTTTGGCACGAAAGGAAAATTTGAAACTGGTGCCGGTCGACATATCGGCGATCATCAGAGACGTTGTTTTGCTCCTTCATAGCGATGCCATCCTGCACAATATCCGAATCCGGCTTGATCTCGGCCCCGGGGATTCGCCGGTCCGTGGCGACAGGGTGCACTTGCAACAAGTCGTGCTCAATCTTTTACTTAATGCGTTTGATGCGATGAGAGATTTTTCGCTAGATGAACGCGAAATCCAGCTGTCGGTTGTGCCCGAAGATAACGATAAACTAAAGGTCGCGGTGCGCGATTGCGGCGCGGGTGTCCCGGGCGAAGCTCTCGATAAAGTTTTTGAACCGTTCTACACGACCAAGCACGACGGGGTGGGCATGGGGCTTGCGATCAGTCGCTCTATTGTTGAAATGCACGGGGGGAGCCTCTGGGCGGAGTGCAATGACCCGAAGCCCGGAGCGACATTTTATTTTACCGTCCCATTTTGGCGACAACACGAGTCACAGGACCAAACGGAAGTGCATCCACCGCAACAGTGCGAAACGAGCTCGGGATAAGGGAGAAGGTCTAGGAATCATGACTGATTCCCGGAAGGTGTTTCTCGTCGACGACGACGGTTCCGTGCGCAAGGCGCTGACGCGCCTGATCAAATCCGCCGGTTATCGGGTGCAGGCCTTCGGTTCGGCGAGGGAATTTCTGGATGCAAAGCCTGAAACCGATGGGCCCGCCTGCCTCGTACTCGACGTGCGTATGCCCGGCCTAACCGGATTGGATCTCCAAGGCGAACTGCAGGCCGTTAATGCGAACCTTCCGATTATTTTTATTACCGGGCACGGTGACATTCCAATGAGCGTGAAGGCGATGAAGGCCGGCGCGGTGGATTTTCTGCCTAAGCCCGTCAAAGACACGGCGCTTTTAAACGCGATTGAACAGGCGCTGGCGCGCGCTAGGCGCGAAGATACCGAACGGGCGGAGCTCGAGAGAATTCAAAGTCTTCTCGACACGCTGACTCAACGCGAGCGTGAAGTTCTCGAACACGTCGTATCGGGCCAGCTCAACAAACAGATCGCCTTTGACTTGGGTACGGTCGAAAAGACAATCAAAGTTCACCGCGCTCGGGTCATGGAAAAAATGGGCGCCGCTTCGGTGGCGGAGCTGGTGCGCCTCGCGCAACGAGTGGGAATCGGCAAGACCTGAACTCATAACACATGTCAGCTGTCGGATTTCAGAACGGGAGATCCGAAAGGCACCACTGAACCCCCTTTCCTTTTACCCCCAGGGATTGATCATCTCCTATCCAAAGGTCCTCCACGATTGAGGCGACGCAACGCTGTCTTTTGTTCGATGACCCTGCGTTTTGCCATGAGATGCAGCGCCTGCTACGAGATCATTGCGGCGATTCCATAAAATACATCGGCGGCTTCGATCTTAGTCGCACTCTCTAACTTCTGCGCTCGCGAGCGTCTTTCCTTAGTCCCGAACGCGTGCAACCTGCATGATGTAAAGGTACCAGGTATAGTCCTGAAACCTATTCCCGCTTCTTTCCCGTGTTGGACTAAGGTCCAATATACATGCTTCCCGCTCCCCGTTAGAGTCCACACTGTACTTCAACACGTCCGCTTCGGCGCGCCGCAATGCGGAGAAGGGGTTTGCCACGAAAAAACTCAAGCCGATTATTGCCATCGTCGATGATGATGAATCGGTCTGCCGAGCAATTGGGCGGCTCGTGCGTTCGCTGGGAATGGATGCAGATACATTCACATCCGGACAGGCATTCATTGATCTGTTCGAAGCAATGCCATCGTTTCAGGCCGACTGTGTGATCCTGGATGTGCAGATGCCCGGGCTGAACGGTCTGCAGGTGCAGGAGCGTCTGATGCATAGCGGGAGACCCGTTCCTATCATTTTCATCACCGCGCATGACGAAGCGGGAGCGCGCGCCCAGGCATTGGCTGGAGGAGCGGTGGCTTTCCTGCGCAAACCGTTCACTGACGAATTGTTGATCAGGACGCTGCGCGAAGCCATCAGGCGCGGCGTCAGTCAACAGCAAGGGTAAAAATTGGGAAGCGGAAACCAGACGGCGGCGAGGGGCTGGCTCCGGAGTTGCGCGATTGGAGGAGATGAAAGTGAGCAAAATCCGTAAAGTGGCTTCGGCGGTAGGGACGGCGATCGCTGTCTGGTCTGGTAGCTATCAAATTGCGCGCGCGAACTTCGATGGTTCAGTGGCTCTTTTGTGCGTCCCGATTGAGATTACCGACTGCGAGGCAGGGGGTAAATGCAACAACAGCACGGTAGAGGAAGCGAATCTCCCGCAATTCATTAAAGTCAATTTCAGGGACAAGACTCTGGCCTCCGTGGGAGAACCCAGCCGCACCACGCCGATCATCCATCTCGATCGCGAAAGCGGAAAACTGATCCTGCACGGCGGCCAGAAGGGTCGCGGTTGGACGATGATAATATCGGAAGCAACGGGGAAAATGTCCGCGGCCATTTCCGAAGAACGGGCCGCCTTCATCATTTTCGGCGCATGTGCTCCGCTGTGAGGCAGTGTCACGGCCAGACGGTTGCACCGGGAGCAAGACGCCGAGCTCCGAAGGCTGGAATCGAACATCATTGGAGCAAATTGGAGTGAATCATGAAGGCTGCACTCGGGTTATTTCTCGCAATCATTGTCGCAGAGGTCGCTTTGGCCGCTATCGTTGTTCTTCCCAAGGAGGGGCAAACGTGGGAGCAGATAACCGCAGATAGGCTTCAATGTCACGAGTTGGTTACGAAGCAGATCGGGTTTGATCCGACAGAGAAGTTCCGCGCTACTGGAGCCCCGGCGCTCGCTGCCGAATCGGATGAAGGCGGTCTTTTTGGCGGCGTGAAAACACGAGAGCAGCGGAAGCGAGAAGATCAAGCTCGGGAAGACCGAGAGTCGAAAATGGCAGTATATAACCAGGCAGTACGCGTTTGCATGGAACAGCGTGGTTATACCGTATTGTGAGCTGGCACTATCGAGTAGTCGATTCGTTATGTCGGCTTTGGCAAGGCTTCCGGAACGGTTTTGCGTGATCGGGCTTTTTTAGAAGACCGCTCCAACAAGGTATCACGTTCATTGGACCGCTGGTGTGAAACGTAAGGAGGAAAATTCGATGACCGACTCAAAAAATATTACCGCGCATGTGAAGCGGGGCTGGTACTGGACAATCCTGCTCCTCGTGGCAGTAGTCATGCTGCCGCCGGCGTTCACGTCGGCCGCTCAACGCTATGAAGCGGGCGCCGTTTTGAATGCCTCTAAGATTCTTCCGAGCGAGTTACTCGCAGGCCCGCATCACCGCATTCAGGAAAGAGTCCAAAACGACGGGTACATGAATCTCTACATCATCGATTCGAAATTTGGCCAGTTTACCGCCGTTTCGAACGCGATGCTGCGCAAGCGCGTCCAGGAAATCAATGCCCTGGCGGTAATGGAAGCGATCAAAGGGACCAAAGAATACGGTGCTTCGATCAAGGAGGCGGGGCTGGACACGCTGGCGGGAATGAAAAAACTCGTCACGCAACCCGTGCGTACGGTGAGCGGCGCCGTCTCGGGCGTGGCCGTTGCCTTTCGCCGCGCGGGCGATTCGTTAGCCGGTCCAAAACGGAGCGAGGCAGAAGACAGCCGGGTTAAAGATTTTATTGGTTTCTCCAAGACCAAAAGGGAATACGCGTACCTGTTAGGAGTTGACGTTTACACCGACAACAAGGTCCTGCAGGAAAGGCTGGACGAGATCGCCTGGGCGGGGTATGCGGGCGGCCTCACATGGGCGGCGGCAATGATGGCGGTTCCCGGCGGTGCCGGAATCGCTATCTCAGTTTCCGGCGGGCACAAACTACTCAACGATGTTTTCCGCACCACTCCGCCAACGGATCTGAGACGCATGAATCTGGATAAGTTATCCAAAATGGGAGTCGCGACCGAAGTGGCCGATCTGTTTATCAATAACGCCGTCTACTCTCCCCGGCATCAGACTGTATTTGTCCATGCGCTTGATCAGATGATGGGCGTGGCCAATCGGGGTTCAATGGTCAATCTTGCCGCGCTGGTCGAAGAACCAAATGCCGCCTTCTTCCGCCAGCGCCAGGCGGAGATGTATCTCGGCTTTTATAAAAAGGTAGAGCCGATTGACAGTTTTGTCCCCCTCGGCGGATTGATTGCCGCGCGAACAAAAAGTGGGACTCTAATCTTCAACGTTCCCCTCGACCATTTAGTCTGGAGCCAGCCGATGAGTCGGTTCGTGACTGGAGCTAACGACTTGGTAAATACAATTCCCGGAGTAAACCAGAAGCAGCTTTGGGTGACGGGTACCGTAAGCCCCGCGGCACGGCAAGGGCTGGAGCGGCTGGGCTGGCAGGTCAACGAGAAAAATGAAGCTCGGCTTTTGGGAGAAGCGGATCAAGCCCCGCCAAGCTACGAAAAGCCCGACGAAAAAACTCCGTCGGCCATGATCAAGGTGAGCGCGAAGTCCGTTGCGATAGGAGCCGGATTCAGTTGGGGCGACGGCGTACTCCAACTACAGGGCCGACAGTATCCTTTTTCCGTCTCGGGTCTCAGCCTGGTCAACATCGGTGCTTCGGGTTTTACCGGCGTGGGTAAGGTCTACAATCTGAACCGGTTGTCAGATTTCGACGGCAACTACGTTGGAACCCAGGCGACCTTTGCGATAGCGGGAGGCGCGAGTGATATCACGATCAGAAACACCAAGGGCGTGGTGATCGTCCTCTCCCCGGACCAGGCGAAGCAGTCGGGCACGCAACTCAGCCTGGGACCCGGAGGCGTTACGGTGAAGCTGAAGCAATGACGAACGGAGAATGGTGGGCAGGGACCAGTCATCAGTGATCAGTGACGGTGAAAGAAGGTTTCAGGTTTCAGTGTTCGGGTTTCAGGATCGGCTTCCAAACTCGACGCTCGATCCTCACAAGACAGATGTTTCGCGAACGTAACAGCGGAAAGGAAGAGGACCGATTATGAGAACGAGATACTTCGTTGTGCGCGTATTGACGTGGGCGCTGATTGTGATCCTTGTCATACCGCCAGGACTCTTTGCCCAACAGCCCGGCCAGGCTCCAGCCTCACCCGGCGAGACTCCAGCGTCAAAGGAGGCTCCCCCCTTCAAGCAGGAAGAGCTGGACCAGCTTGTAGCACCGATCGCGCTGTATCCGGACCCGCTGATACCGCAAATCTTGATGGCGTCAACGTATCCGATTGAGGTCGTGCTGGCCGACCGCTGGGCAAAACAAAACGCCAGTCTTAAGGGTGACGCACTGACTGCCGCTCTTGAGAAACAGGACTGGGACCCAAGCGTAAAATCGCTGGTGAATTTCCCTCAGGTGCTCACGATGATGAGTGAAAAACTCGATTGGACGCAAAAGCTGGGAGATGCCTTTCTGGCGGATCAGAAAAAAGTCTTGGATACGATCCAGAGCCTGCGCGCCAAGGCGCAGGCGTCGGGAAATCTCAAGACGACCAAAGAGCAGACGGTAATCGTCGAGGAAAAGATCATCAAGATCGAACCGGCCAACCCGCAGGTTATCTATGTGCCGGCGTACAATCCGACCGTAGTCTATGGCTCGTGGCCCTATCCTGCTTACCCGCCATACTCCTACTATCCGCCCGGTTACGTCGCTACCACTGCTGCCTTTTCTTTCATGGCCGGCATGGCTATGGGTTCGGCGTGGGGCTATGGATGGGGAAATTGTGACTATAACGGTGGCAAGGTCAAAGTCGATATTGATCGCAACACCAACATAAATAATAACATTGATCGCAGTAAGTACAAGCAACAACTGCCGGCAGGGGGTAGGGGCGATTTTCAGCACAATCCCGAGCATCGCAAGGGAGCCTCCTATCGCGACCAGGGGACGGCGCAAAAATTCAACAGAGCAAGCACCAATGACGCGATTAAGTCACGTGAGCAGTTTCGCGGCCGCGCGGAACAGGGGAGGCAAGACCTTAGCCGGGGCGGTGCGGGAGATCGCGGGGTTGGGGGGCAAGGCGGGCTTGGCGACCGTGGTGGAGCCGGACAAGGAGGGCCTGGTAATCGCGGCGGAGGCGGTGCTAGCGCAAGCCAGCTCGGCGGTTCGGGATCTCGCGGCGGCGGCAGCAGTGCTTTCAGCGGCGTTGATCGTGGTGGCAGCTCCGCGCGCAGCTCTAGCGCGCGCGGTAGCGCCAGCCGGGGAGGCGGTGGAGGTTCTAGAGGCGGGGGTGGAGGACGAGGCGGAGGAGGTGGCGGGCGCCGTAGATAAATTGGGTTTCGAGGTTTCAGGTGTCAGGTTTAAGCTAAAGAGGTCGAATATCGAGTGTCGCGACCCAGTTTTTGGAGGAGAAAAATGATGCATGCGAAATTCGAGAGAAAAAACCAATTGGCTAGGACTTGGATGCTAGCCGGTATTGTTACGGGGATGATGTTTGTCCTCGGTGAAGTTTGCTTTGCGGCAACGGCACAGCAAAAAACTTTTAAATCTGCGGAAGAAGCGGTCAAAGCAGCAATAGCGGCGGCAAAAAGCAACGACGACAAGGAACTACTGGCGATCTTCGGCGCGCACGCTAAAGAACTGTTATTTTCGGGCGACGCGGTTGCCGACAAACATAGGCGCGGCCAATTCCTTGCGGCCTATGACGAAAGAAACCGGCTTGCAACCGAAGGGGAAAATACAATCCTGATAGTCGGCAAACAGGACTGGCCTTTTCCGATCCCTCTGGTCAAAAAAGGCGAAGCTTGGGTTTTCGATACCGAGAAAGGCAGAGAGGAAATTCTCAACCGAAGGATCGGCGAGAACGAGCTCAACACGATCCAAACGTGTTTGGCGGTTGTGGATGCGCAGCGAGAGTTCGCTCTCAAGGACAGGGATAGGACTAGTCTCCTGGAGTATGCGCAGAAGTTCGTGAGTGATCCCGGTAGGAAAAACGGTCTGTACTGGGAGGCAAAGCAAGGTGAGCCGCAAAGTCCTCTCGGTCCGATCCTGACGCGAGCGCGGGGCGAGGGTTATCAGTATCAGGGGAAACCTTCAACCACGCCGTCTCCCTATCACGGCTACTACTATAGAATTCTAACGGCGCAGGGAAAGGACGCGCCCGGCGGCGCCTACAGCTACCTGGTGAAAGGCAAAATGATCGGCGGCTTTGCCGTGGTTGCCTATCCGGCGGAATATGGAAACTCGGGTGTGATGACTTTTATCGTCAACCACGACGGCAAAGTTTTTCAGAAGGATTTAGGGAAAAACACGGCGGTCATTGCGAAGAGTATGAAGGAGTATAACCCCGACAAGACTTGGGAGGAAGCAAAAGAAACCGTTGCCAGCAAGCAGTGAGCGGTGATCAGCCATTATAGTCGGGATGGGTGATCAGTGAACGGTAAAAAGAAGGTTTCAGTGTTCAGGTTTCAGGATGGACTGACACCTGACACCTCTGACCTAAGACCTGAAACCTGAGACCCGAAGCCCAACACACTAAACCCGATCGAATTTAGGTCAAATCGCAATGCCGAATCGGACGGTGGGTACGACGCTCGTTGCACTGCTGGCGCTCGGGCAAGGAGTCCTTTGTGTGCTGCGAGCTTTCCGTTGGTTTAGGATTGGCGCTGAGCTCAGTGGGCACGGCATCATCGTGTTGCCGTTGCTGGGTGTCGTTGCGTTTGCCCGCGGGGGGATCGTGATCGTGATGGCGGTGTTATATGGCCTGTTTGCCGTGGGAGCAGTTCTACACCGGCGTTGGGCGTGGTGGCTCGGACTGCTCGCAGCAGTGGTAAACGGACTCTTGCTCGTAGGGATCGTGATGGAAGGCGAAACCATCGCGCGGGCGCTGGTTTGGATCGTCGCCCCGACCATTCTGACCTGCTATCTGCTCTCCTCTGCCGGGCGCGAAGCATTCGGACGGTAGATCGCGTCCGTCGTTCGTTCTGTAACCCGAGTTCGCTTCAAATCTCGCTATTGTTGGACCAAGGTCCAATATACGGCATTTGAATTTTTCGGTAGAAATCTTCGTGATGCAAAGAACGATGGACCGCGTCACGCTGGCGTCGGTAGCCTAACGGCAGCCGGGCGCGCCACGTCAATACTACCTTGTGGACAGTGCCCGGCGAAGCGTTAGGGCAGAGCTCAGTCAGTTTGCAGACCAATAAAGATTTGCCCCGTGAGGAGACGTATATGAGACACTCGGAAATTTTCAGAGGGATTCACCGGTTGGTGATTTGTTCTATGTTGCTTACCTCGGGGTGTGTGGCAACGCAAGACTGGGTTAACGAACAGCTCTTCCCGATAAACAAGAGAGTTTCTGAAACAGAGGCTGGCATGACCCAGATGACAGGACGAGTGTCCGATGTCGAAGGACAGGTTCAAAAGATGTCCAGGCAAATGGCCGAGATGGATAGCCGGTTCAACCAGACCACCGCCAAAGCCGACCAGGCTTTGGAAAATCTACAAAGGCTCAAGCTCGACAGAAGATTGGTGCTCGACTTAAAGCAAGGCGCGTTTTTCGCATTGAATTCAACAGTTCTCACTAGCCAAGCCAAAAAAGAGATTGACAGCTTTGTAAGTGATCTGAAGGGAGATGCGAATGGAAGTAGCCTTCTCTTTGTTGTCGCCGGCCATACCGATGACATTGGTCACCAAAGGTCCAATTACGAGTTGGCCAGGCTCAGGGCGGACAATGTGGCCAGTTACCTCATGACTGTGAAAAATATCAATCCCGGGCGCCTGGCAATTATCTCCTACGGCGAAACTGCCCCGATCGCAGACAACGCCACGGAGGCGGGCCGCGCCAAGAACCGCCGCGTTGAGATCTTAGTTTATACGGATTCGGTTAGCATAGGGTCAGCCCAGCAAGCGATACCGGGGCGCTAAATGAACAACCATTTGCCCTTTGGGTTTGAAAGGGCTACTCCGAGGTCGCAGTCACACTTCGGCTCGTGCGATGCCAATCGCGGAGGGAGTAATGAAACCTAGATCGCTGCGCGCGAGGCTGCAGTTCAGCCGTACATGGATCGCGGTCGTCGTATTCAGCGGGTTTGCGGCGCTCACAGCGTGCGCTACCCAGGAGCCGGCGCCTCCTCCTCCCAGCCCATTTGATCGTGCTTGGAGCGCGGCGCTGCTAGCCGCGCAGGATGAGGGAGTTCGGATTACCTCTGAAGATCGAATGGGCGGAGTGATCAGGGGTTACAGAGGCGAGCAGGAAGTAACGATCAACATTCGTACGCAGACCGACGGCAGCGTTCGCGTGGAGATGAGCGCAAGAGGGCCCAAAGGATCTGATCCAGGTCTTGCTGGAAGGATATCGCGCGCCTACGACCGGCGCATGGGACGATAGAAATCGATTTGGATGTTAAGTGAAACGAAAGTGAAGCGAGTATGCTTCGCATTAAGTTTGCGCGGCTTATTTGGTTGCGGGCTGGTATTGCTCTTTTTCGCCGCGGGGTGCGCCACGCCGATAGGCGTCCAGTACGTTGATCCTCGTATCGGCTACCAGTCGCTTACCGCGAACATTCTTTCCGCGGAGCGGCCGAGCTCGTTTTCTGCACGTGAGCTAATGAATCTGAACTTATACCAGCGCTTTGACAATGAGCCCGAGGAAGCGCTCGGCGAGATGCATGCCGGGTTGGCACCTAAGGACGATGAAGATCGTCTTTTCGCGTTGGCGGAGCTTTCGTTTGCCCACGCCGAGAACAGCGGCGACCTCAAGTATTATTTGGCTGCCGCCGTGTACGCGTATTCTTTTCTGCTTCCGGGAGAGCATGGAACGGCTCCGAAACCGATTGATCCCCGTGCGCGATGGGCGGTCGATATTTACAACCAGTCGCTCACCCGCGCCGCAGCCATTAACGAAAAGCCGGTGCCAAGAGGCGGGACTTTCAAACTGCCGTTTGGCGAGATCACTGTTGAATTCAACGAGAGTGACCTCATCTGGGCCGGCTACCGACTCAAGGACTTTGTTCCTGCCTCCGATATCGAGGTGCGCGGTTTGCGCAATCGTTATCGGATTCCGGGTGTCGGGGCGCCTCTTGCCGCGTCTCTGGAACCGGTAAGCGAGCTGGCGACCAAACAGTACGCGCGTATTCCGCCGAGGCTGAAAGTGCCGGTGACGGGATTTCTGCGACTCGATGATCCGCGAGGCGCGTTAACGTCGGGAAAGCTCAGGGGAAAACTGGAATTTTACACTCCCGATTCCGCCCGCACGCTGAAGGTCTCGGGCGTCGATGTTCCCATCGAGTATGAAACGACCACCGCGCTTGCGCTGACTCTGGAGGG
>JBOHVR010000471.1:0-11202 GCA_050735755.1 Binatia bacterium | reverse complement strand
CAGCGAAAGCCTTTGACTTCGTTTTTCCATTCGGGCAGGTAGCGATGGGAACAGTCGCAAAGATTGCCGGGCCCGCAAAGAGCCTTGAAAGTCTGACCTTCCATATCGACATCGGTCGATGTCCATTGCCAGACATTTCCGCGCGTTTTCAACTTTCCCGCTTCGCAGGGCGCCATCCACTCATCCACCGTAGGCAACCGCCTCCCAACCCAACGGCAGTACGACACCGCGTCGTGCCAAGTAACAAGGACGACGGGCTCGTCCTCCTGACCCGGCACGTAACGGCCCTGCACCCAGTGTTCAGGGGGTGGGTACCGGGTCGCCACGACAAACTGAAGGTATTCCCGATTGGTTACTTCGCCTGGATCCAAGATCGCCGCAGCCAAGAAGTACAAGGGAACTAAGAGAGCCCAGATATGACCGCTTGTCCGTATGTTTTTCACCGAGCGCAGTATATGAATGACTTGAGAGAAGAACTGACCTCTGAAAAACTTCCGTTCATCCTTCGACAGTCTCAGGACGAACGGAGAAACGGTTGAAGACGTTTGGACATTCTCCGCTCCTGCTGAGCCCCGCCTGTCCTGAGCCGAGCCGAAGGGTCGAAGCATTCATAGGTTTTTTCGCCGGAATCAGGAACCAGATGGATTACGCTCTAGTGAATCGCTGCCGCAAATGCTTTTAGGGTGTCTCCCCTATCGCCATCTCCAACCCCAGAAGGAATAATCGCGATTTGATTAATGCCGCTCGCTTCTAATCACTGCACCTGGGCGCGGCACTCTTTGGCGGTGCCGGCAATGGCGAACTTATCTACCAACCAGTCGGGAATGACTTGCGCTTGGCTCGCCTGCCGCTCCATGTGCTGGTAGTAGTTGTATGCCTTGCGGATCTCGTCAAGGACTCGCTTTTCTTTTTCATCCAGCACAAACGGCAGCGGGTGCGCGACCGCGCGCGCGACGTGAGCTTTCACGGCCTCTCTGGCGGGAAGTTTGTCCGACGCCGCGCACGGCACCCACAGGACCAAGTCAATCTCTTTGAAATCGCGACCGGCGCTGTGCGCGCCGGCGCGAATTCTTTCTAAAGCCTGTCGAATGTAGTCGTCAGCAATCCCGACGAGAATAATGACGCCGTCTGCGATTCTCCCCGCCAGCTCCAGCATCTTCGGTCCGCTCGCGGCGATGTAGATTGGAACTCTGGTCTTGGTTGAGTGCTTGAGATGGATCTTTCCGGTTTCGAGCGCTACCTCTTTGCCCGCGAGCAGTTCGCGCATATCCTTGATAGTTTGCGCAAAAAAGCCGAGACGCGCCGGCTTCATCCCCATGGTTTCAACCGAGCTGTCTCCTAACCCGATGCCGACGATAAACCGTCCCGGCGCAAGCTCTTCGAGCGTCGCATAAGCGCTCGCGACCACCGAAGGATGGCGCGTCACGGGATTGGTTACGCCGGTGCCGAGCTTGACTTTGGAGGTGTTCAAAGCCGCGGCCGCCATGTTGACGTACGCTTCGCGCCAGATCAGGTGTGAATCTCCGACCCAAATATGGCTAAAGCCCAGATCCTCAGACAACTTCGCGAGTTGAATCATCTTTGACAGAGGTTCGGTCGGGAAGAGACCCACACCAAAGGAAAGCGTGCTCACTAACATCCTCCAATCATTGCGGGCTGTGCCGGTGGCGGCGTCTGCTGGCTCCTGCCCCCGACCTGAATCTGTCCGTCGATCATGACGACTGAAACCCCGGGAAGATCTCCGGTGGAAAAGGAATCCGAAGCATTCTTCGCTACTGAGCCCTGGATTCTGTCGAGCAAAACGATATCCGCAGGTCTTCCTTCTTCGATCACGCCGCCCGCCAGGCCGTGCGCGCGCCCCACATTTCCCGTCGCCATCGCTATTGCAATTTCTGGCGCCACCCCGGCCACGGAGGAGAGAAAGGCAATCTCTCTCAGCATTCCGCGCGGAATCACTCCGGTTCCGCCCGGCGTATCAGTGCCCACGAGAACACGATCAAACGCCCCCTTGGCTTTGACCGCACGCATTAAAGAAAGTCCCATTCGCAAGTTCCCCGAGCTGCATATTTCCATAAAATAGTCCGTCTCCTGGACAATCTGAACAACTTCACTCTCTGGCATTGGAATTGGCCCGCCGGTAATGTGCCCTACGACGTCCGGCTGAAGCCGCTTTACAATCTCGACCCCGGCAACCTGGCTCACGCCCGAGCGCGAAACTCCGCCCGAATGAATCTTGACCTTGATTCCTCTTGTTCTTGACCACTGGACATAGCGTTCGGCTTCTCCATTAGGGAGCAGGCTATAATCATAGAAGATAAATTTGACGAGCCGAATCCCGGCAGCAGCAATCTTGTCAAAATCCTCTTCCTTTAAGCCCGGGACCAAAAGCAACGTGCCAGCATAAACCTTCACGCCGGACGGGCGCAGGTTGTCGAAGCACTTTTTCGCGACCAGGGCGAGAGAAATGGCGGTCTGCGGGTCCGGAGGCAAAGGCAAGCCCGGCACGTGCAACTCCCCCGCCGAAACCAGGGCAGTAACGCCACCATGCATATAGTGGGTAATCCAGGACAAGCTGTTTTGCGCGGGCGTAAACTCGCCAAAGGTCGGATGCGAGTGCGAGTCGATCAGTCCCGGAATAGCTGTGATGCCGCACGCATCGACGGTCACATCGGCCCTCTGAGTCAGGCCATTGCCAATCTCTCGAATCATCCCGTCTTCAACACAGATCGAGTCGGCGCTCCTCAATGGGCTTTTCAGGTTGCCCGTAACTAGAGTGCCAATATTCTTGATCAGGACAGACGACATGGAAGGCTTCCGACTTGAGGGTTGAGAGCCACAATACCAAAGATGGTGGGCCAGGAAAAGGCACGCAGCCTATTTGCTATATCGTTCTTCTCTACAGGGAAGTTTCAAGATTCGTTCTCTGGCCACATCGGTTTCTTTTGTAAAAGCGAATAGCGGTAGTAAAGACAGTGATAAACAACTAGAGCCGCGACAAGAAGGCTAGCAACGGATCCAGTCAAAGTGAAATCTTCAATACTGGCGAAGAGATGATATTCTGACCTCAAGATGCATCACCTTGTGTGGAATGTGGACCCGGAGATCTTCAGTTTCGGTCCTTTCCAACCTCGCTGGTACGGGCTTTTCTTTGCGCTCGGTTTCCTCCTGGGCTATGAAATCATGGCTCAATTTTATCGAAGCGAAGGACGCCGGCTCAAAAGTCTGTCGAGCCTGCTGCTCTATCTAATTCTCGGGACCATTATTGGTGCTCGGCTCGGTCACGTATTGTTTTATCAACCCGAAGACTATCTGGCGCGCCCGTGGGAAATTCTGATGATTTGGCACGGCGGACTCGCCAGCCATGGCGGCTTTGCCGGCGTCCTGATCTCCGTCTATCTCTACCTCAGAAGACATCGCGATATGGGTTTCATCGAGCTTGCCGACCGCCTTTCGATACCATGCCTGTTGGCGGCAGCCCTAATTCGGATCGGCAACTTTTTCAACTCCGAAATTCTCGGCACGCCATCCGACCTGCCGTGGGCCATCGTGTTCGCGAAAATCGATAATATTCCACGCCACCCAGCGATGCTCTACGAAGCGGGCGCCTACTTCCTCATATTTTGCGCTCTCTACATCGCGTACTGGAAGACCAGCATCATTCAATTTCCGGGCAGGGTCTTTGGCACGAGCCTCGTGACCTGCTTTCTCGCCCGCTTCCTGATTGAATTCGTAAAAGAGAACCAGGTGCCGTTTGAGGATGATATGCTCCTGAACATGGGACAGCTCCTGAGCGTTCCCTTTATTCTGGCTGGCATCTATCTTATCTACGCTTCAGGAAAGATGGCTCTCAAGCAACGGAGGATTGCTATCTGAAGAGGCGCCCAAATGGCCCCAACAAAACGAGACATAAGAGCAATAGTCAAGACCTGTGGATGAAGATCTTTAGGCGGCTTCGGGTTGGGGGTCTTCGTCGGGTCGTTCGACGAGCTTGCCACCCTTGAACGTGGCGCCGGTCGAGGCCGAGCAGGAGTCGCTGCATCTACGGCTGCGACACCGTAGGCTGCTCGTGCTGCTTACGCTGCCCGTACCGGGTCATGCCTTGCGGCTTGTACACCCCCAACACCGTGGCCACGAGCAACATCAGCAGGGCGCCACCGCCGTGGAGCATGGGGGATGGGTTCCTCCACTGGCCAAGATTAGCATTGGGCAAGGTCGACACGATGTCTGCGAAGTAGCTGAGTTCCATCGCGTACAGCAGCCAGATAATGGCGGTAGAGACGTTTATCAGAAGTTTCAGCAGCACCCAATAGTGCCGGAACAAACCCCACGGGGTGCCCAGCGACGAGACAAGCCCGGTGAGCAGCGAGGCGAGGCTGAACGGGAGCGCGACGAACCAGGCGGTCACGGCCATCCCGAGTATGGCCGCACGCACCATCTCAGCGTCCTGGCTGGTCCACTCAGCGACGCCGAAAGCTAGTAAGACGGCGGCCGCGCCGAGCCAGCCTACCGAAGACGTGACATGCGCGGTGAGTGCGAACTTGCGGAGGCGGGGTCTCATGGTTATCAGCCGCGACACCAGCACCCCTACTGCGGAAGCGACCACGAGCGCGGCCAGAACAACCGGGATGCCGGCGACGAGGGAGGGCGGTGTTGGGGCATCGGACGGTATGTGGGGCTTCGCGTGTTTGACACCGGCGCCACTGAGCATCAAGCTGATGACCACCAGGGCCACGACGATCACGGTGATCCCAATCACCTTCACCCAGGGTGGCATGCCGGTGGTCGATCCGCGGTCGGGCCCCACGCCGGTATGGTCGCCGGTGTCGCCGTTGGAGTCGAGGTAAGGGGGCAGGTCAGCCATGTGGGTGCTCTCCGTGTCGTAATAATAATTTTCTTATTGAGATGACTCATTATAGTCTCTTGATCAGCCACTCAGGGGTGAAGCGGAGTGCATAGATGTTCAGGACGGTCATGTAGTCGGTTATGAGAAGGCTACCAACAAGAATCAGAAGAATACCGGCCGCCACGTGAATGGCTTGGACATAGCGGCGAAATTTCTGAGAGAACTCGAAAAAGGAGTTCACAGCCACAGCGCTTAGAAAGAACGGAACAGCCAGTCCTGCTGCGTAGGTCGCTAAATAAAAGACGCCCCTTCCAATATCATTCGAGGTTGCAGCCAGGGCGAGAATCGCTCCTAAAATCGGCCCCACGCAGGGAATCCAAGCCGCACCGAAAGTCATCCCTACGAGGGCTGATCCGAAGTAGCCGGCAGGCTTGTCTTTAAGATGGAACTGAGCGTAACGATCCAGGACAGCAAACTTCAAAAAACCCAAAAGATAAATTCCTACAGCCAGGATAAGATGCCACCCAACACGCGGATCACGCCGCGGTAGCTCAGCAAGAGGCTGCCCAAAAAGCTGGCCGAGGTCCCGAGAGATACGAAGACCAGGGAGAAGCCCAGGATAAATGCGAGCGAGTTTAAGACCACTCGTTTGCGCGTGTGACTGGCGAAGTGGGCGGTGCGCATCTGCTCTAGAGAAACTCCTGAAACGAAAGAGAGGTAAGATGGGACCAAGGGCAGAACACAGGGGGAGAGAAATGAGAAGATCCCCGCTGTAAAGGCAACAAATATATTAACGTCCGTCATTTCCTCTCTTATCTCCGTCTCCCTACCATGGAGTTAAACGCTAGACTCCTTAGCTCACGCTTCAAAAACTAAAATAGATGACCGAATTCCATCTTTTCGACGGAGCCTGACTCATCCACCCATATCCGGAGAGACCAAGGACCGCCCAAAGGGTGGTCGGCGAAGGCCAGATCGCGATACTCAATTACCCTGTTCGGCCCCTCTCTAAATTCGTGTCTCCACGGAAAGCGGGCAAATCCCAGGAACGATTGTACTTCTCTGCGGCGATTTAACTCGTCAAAGTTCCCATTGGTCTTGGAAAATACAAGGGGCGGCTTCAGATCTGGTCCGTAAACCCAGAAGGGATGTTGATAAAACACATCTTTCGTTTCTGCGACTCCCAACCATCGAAAAGGGCCAGGGGCAAGAGGAATGACAGTTGACCGGATCGGGCTGATTTCTTGAGACTGAAGGAACGCTTGCCAGCGAACAAGAGCCATCCCTTGGTAAGCGCCTGTAACGATGATGTAAAAGGCCATTCCTGCAAGGCCTGCTTTTGCCAAGGAATTCCTTCTGCCCTTTAACCAAAAAGTCAGGACAAGGAATCCCAGAGCCAGGGCGCTCAAAACCGGGTCAATGACGTGATGTTGTTCCAGAGAGAACCGACGAGCGGTTAGCGGCCATAGAATAGCTGTCCCAAAAGGCGTCAGCAGATCCAACCCGATGTGCGACAGCACGCCAAGATAGGCAACTCCCAAGAGACGGAAAATACTCTCATGGCTGAACCGCCATACTAATGCTACCGCCACCAAGGCAACGATCCCACCACCAAGAAAGGAGTGTGTGACAGTGCGATGGACGGTAATCGCGGCCAGAGGGTCCCATGAACTGGCTACCACATCCACATCCGGCGCCAGCGCGCCAATCAGACCGGCCATCATCATTGAGCCTCTGTGCCCGCTCGGAAGAGCGCGAGAAACAAGAACTCCTGTAATGCCGTGAGTTACAATATCCATGTCACTGGTGAGTCTTATGTTCCTGTCCTTTAAGAGATGCCAAGTAGGCAGCGAGATCCGCAACCTGTCTGATCGTCAGGACATCGCTGAAATCCGGCATCTTCGACTTCCCATCTTCTCCAAGATAACCCTTTTCCTTAGCGTCCGGGTCGATTACCGCGTTAGGGTTGATAATATAATCGACTCGGCAAAGAACTCCGAAGGGTGCATCCCCGCCATCTGAGAGAGTTCCGGCCCGACTCCTTTCTCGCCTTCGGTCATAGCAGGAAATGTCTCCCCTTTGACTTCGTGACACTTGTAGCATTCCGCATCGACAAAATCTTTCCTTCCTTGAATAGGGTCTCCCCGAGGGAGGCTAAATTTCCAGCCCGCCGTCATCCCGTGTTCTGCCAGCTCCTGGGTAGCCTCTTTCTGCTTTTGCTCTTTGGAACAGGAGATGACACCGAAAACCCCACTCAAGATTGCTGACACAGCGAAAATAATTCCTAGCTTCACCTAATCTCGCTCATAGTGCCCCTCATCCCGCTTGGAATGGAATTCTAGTAAAAAGAGCTTCCGCTTCCAAATGAGGTTCCTCACGTAAGTCTCCGGCGTTTTAGTCACTGGTCATCCCTCACGTCCTGGGGCTTCAGTATGAAAATTTCTGTCGAAGGGGGAAGGAGAGATTTACTTACCGTCAACATATCACCGCGAAGATAGTACCAGTTAAATCCCCGTCTGAACTCGCGAACCAAGGAAAGATTATCTCGGTAATGCATTGGAATCGCGATCTTGGGTTTGAGCTGTTGCAGGACCTGGCGGGCGACATCCGGGCCCATGGTGACTGTCCCGTCGATCGGGATAAGGGCAATGTCCACCTTGCCCATTTGTTTCAGTTGCTCCCGGCTTAGCAGATGGCTCAAGTTCCCCAGGTGAGCGATGCACAGAGTTCCCAGGTCAAAGACGAAAGCGGCACCCTTGGAAAATCCACCATCGACGCCGTTTTGATAGATGGGAATACTGTAGATGAACACCTCTCTGATGTTCATGCTGACCCGGTTCCAGTCAGCGCCGAAGTGGATCAATCCCCGAAGAATAACAGGATGACCGCGAGCCAACGCCACATAGTTGTGGTTTGGATGTTCCCTCCCTATCGTTACGATATGCGGTGCGACGTTGGGCGCCGGATACATGCCCAGTGCTAGAGGATCAGTAATGACCTTAGTCCCTTTGCCTGTAGTTATCTGGAAAAAGTTATGACCGAAGTATTGGATGGTGGCATCAAGTTCAGCAGCATAAGCAAGAGGGATAAAGGCTCGGGCAACATCCATCTCCCGACACGCGGCTTGCAGCGGATATGGGACAGACAAAAGGAGACAAAAAGGGATTGCCGAAATCCTCCAGCCAATCGTCGTCTGCATTTCGCTCCCTCCTAGATTTTCGTAGAGGGCCGGCCCGAGCAGCTTCAAAAGTTCATGAAACCTGATTTTTTACTTCGCTGCCGTTCTTTTAGAAATTTACTTTGTCTCTTTCTTTCCCTTAGCCTCTTCCTTTTTCACCTCCGGCTTTTTCGCTCTCTCTATGCCGAGTTTCTGAGCAGTCTCATCATCCAGTCTGCCGGAACCTTTCACGCCACTGGCCTCCTGGAATGCCTTAATGGCTGCTCGGGTTTTGGGTCCCATTACTCCATCAATAGGGCCCGGGTCCTGTCCTTTCGCCTTCAAGGCCTCTTGGACCTTTTTGACGTCCTCGCTGCCTTTGGCAGGAACCTTCTCTGCCTTCTCCTCTTTAGCGGGAGCGGCTTTCTTTTCCTCCGCAGCCCAGCCAGGCGAGGCCAGTATGAGGATAACAGCTCCTGCCAATACATTTTTTACCAATAGTGGGCTCATAAACTTCCCTCCTGTCCTAATTCTCGTCTAACTTCAAGTCCGCAGTTCATGCTGCGAATTCAGCGTTCCGTATTCTTTGTCGATAAAGGAGATAGCCCCCAAGCAAGACCAAGGCTAAGCTGAACCACTGATACTCTGTCAAACCCAAACCGACGACGGGATTTGCCCGCCAGAACTCGACAATAAATCGCATCGACCCTGCTAGCTAGAAGTAGGTAAAGCCAGAAGATCGTGCCATTGGGATGTCGTCTTTTCCTCAGAATCCAGAGAACACTGAAGACAAATAGTGACAAGACAAGCTCATAGAGCTGGGTAGGATGCACTTTCACTCCCGGTGGATATGGCACGCCGGTTAATGGATCAGCCCATCCGGCGAGGGCGGCGGGAAAAGCCATTGCCCACGGAACAGCTGTGACCTTGCCCCAGGTTGCATCACCGGCAAGAAAGCAGCCAATGCGTCCGATACCGTAGCCTAATGCAAGCGCTGGCGCGGATATATCAGCAGCTTTAAGCCACAGTATTCCGTGCCGCCGCACCCACCAAGTCACGGCTATAGTCCCACCGATCAATCCTCCGTACCAACTGAATCCCGCGCCGCTGAGAATTAGATCCCCGGGGGATCGGAGAAACTCATCCCATTCTTCCAGGATCAAAAGAAGCCTCGCGCCGAGGAGTCCACCGACTATCGCAGTAAACACTATCGAAGAGGCAAACTCGGGATTAAGCCGATATCGCTTCAGCTCCAGGCGAATTACATAGCCCGCGCACATGGCAGCTAGAGCCCAAAGTACCACTTTCCCTGTCTCGATATATTTTTTCTCAAGTGACGGTAATGTCTCCTTCCAGAACTTTCGGCAAAAACTGCACTGAAAGTCGGAGAACTCGATAACGGTAATCGGTGCCGTCCCATTTCCCTTCGTCGGACCGTCTTTGACCAAATAGCTAAATAGATCCTCTCTTGTCGTGCGCTGCGCCACAGCGGTGCCGCTTAAGACCAAGACAAGGATCAAGCTCGAAATTGTAGTCATTATCTGTCGACCTTCTTCGCGCCGCAATTTCTTCTTAGGGGTCAGAACAGCCTTCTTGAAAAGGTGTTTTGACACCCTTCGAACGGGAACGATTAAGCGGAAAATTTGGCGGACGAGAAACTAAATGCGGTAAACGTTCTTGAATTGATAGATAGGAACGGACAACGAAACTAAAATGGAGACCGGAGGACGCAGACGTGTGAGATAAGAGGTTTCGCCTGGCAATAAGGCCTTGTGATGAATATCAGCAGGTCGCTTTTCTGCCTTTGAAAAATAGACTCTCTTATCACGCTGGTCGACTTGGGCGAGAAAAGGATGGTCCTGATTATCCGCGCAGGAAATGGAAGCTCGAATCTGGCCGTGACTTTTAGTCGGAAGATCGTTGTCTAAGAGGCAATGCGCAAATGCATTGAGGAGTCCTCCCAAAGAAAAAAGGGAAATCAGAGATGCGATAAGAAACCGATGCTTTAACACAAGAAGAAGCTACCTGTTCGTCATCCTGTCAACATGCTGGAGTGGGTTAATAGAGGCGAGGCGGATCCATTGCCCATTCTCCGTTTTTTAATGGTGAGAGAAGCGGAAATGCGTCCACTTATCTTTAATCTTCAGGCTCACCACTGCCGTGTCCCAATCCTTCAGCCCTTTAAGCGGCTCACCCTTGAATAGAGGGCCTTCTTTCGGGTCCTTGGAAAATTTAAGCTCCCGAGCATGCTGCTCTCCACCATGTCCCTTCACGGTTAGCTTGGCTTCTAAGTCGCCGCGATCGAGAGGCTTCATCGCCTTATCGTACAAGTAGAACTTGGGCTCGCCGCTTTTGTCAAGTAGGAACTCTGCATGCATCCCCTCGGCTTCTTGGACGATTCCACCGTGGGGAGTTTTATGCGCGTGACCCTTCGGGTCCTGGTCGGCAACAGCTTGATTCGAAAACATCATGGCAAAAGCAAACAACATAATAAAAAATCCTCGTTGGAACATAAAATGACTTCTCCTTTTTTCAATCTCTCTCATCGATTTTCATTTTCCATAGGGTCCTTTGGATGCCTTACACTCCTCTGCGGTTGGCCCTTTTTTGATATAAATTGTCTGCGTATAGTGCTGGATACTTCCATCATGAGAGGTCGGCTTTCCCTCCGGCTGATCGTAGCAGGGCTTCCAGCCCTCTTGGGCGTGAACCTCAATATTTTAGGGTGGGATCTTTCCTATGATTCCTTAGAACCAAATTTAGTTTTTAAAGAGAGGACGCTTTGAAGAGCAAAAACCGAGAGCATGCCATCACCTTCGCGACCTGTGGAGCCGCTTTTAATGATCGCTTTCGCCACGTTTTCCGCTTGTTCGTCCTCGACAATAACTTCGAGCTTATGGTGGCCGCCGTGAATCAATGGTTCGTATATATGCCAGTGCTCACCGTAACCGCGTACCGGATATACGGTGCATCCGCTGACGCCAGCCTTGTTGAGTTGGCGTGCGATCTGATCGATTTTGTCCGACCGGACTACAGCCCATATCATTTTCATGGCGGACTCCTCCTTTTTTATTCTGCGGTTTTACTCCTCGGTGACGCCAAGGATCTCTCCTCTTTCGATAGCAAGCTGGCGGACAAAGACTTCTTCCTTCTCCCAACCGTATTTCGAATAGAGGACAGGAACGATGAGCATGTTCAGAAC
>JBOHVR010000470.1:0-5768 GCA_050735755.1 Binatia bacterium | reverse complement strand
GGTGGGAAGTGCCGTGGGCCTATGACGCCAAGAACCGGCTCTTTTTGCATTATGGAGGCTGTACGCCGCGCTACACCAACGAAGAATGGGTGTTCGACCTGGGCGTGGAAAAGTGGACGCAGCGCTACAAGTATGAGCCGGAAGGCGGGAAAAGACGCCCGGGAGCGGCCTGCTCCCGAGGAATGGCTTTTGATTCGCGCCGCAACGTCGTGTGGATCTACGGTGGGGCGACTCCCATGAGCAATCAGAACCTCGGATTGTGGTCCTACGACGCGGCCGCCAGCAAATGGACCTACGTGAATCAGGGGCCGCAGCGTTTAGAGGCCAACTCGATGGCTTACGACAGCATCGGCGACGCCCTGGTCACGCTGGGCAGAGGGGGGCAGCCGCGCACCTGGGTCTACAAGATTGACGCGAAAAGGTGGTTCGAAAGACCTTTGGGCCCGAAAGGGGATTATGGCTACAGGAACATGACTTTCGATCCGGATATCGGGCGCATCGTCTATTTCACGGGAAATCCGGGACGGAAGGGCGAAACATGGACTTATAGCGTCAAAGCCAATTCTTGGACGAGAATGAAAGCGGAAGTGGAACCGCTTGGGCGCAAGTATGCCGGGATGACTTATGACTCGAAGGACAAAGTGCACATTCTTTTCGGCGGGTCGGGACCGGGCGCGTGGAACCAGCCTCAAACCGATCTCTACAACGATACCTGGGTGTACGATGCCAAGAGCAACGTATGGACGGCGATGAAGCCGGCAACTGCTCCCGGAGCGCAAAAGGAGCATATGATGTTTGCCTTTGACGAAGAGCATAACGTGGCGGTTTTGGCGCACTACCAATTGGGAACGTGGGTGTACCGCTATAAAAAGTAAAAAGGCAAAAGTAAAAAACTAAAGAGCAAAGGCAAAGTAAAGAGACAAAAATTATCGCTATGTGCGGGATTGCCGGAATATTTGGGCGCGAAGATCTAATGCCGCCGCAAAAAGAGATGCTTGCCAACATGGCCCGGGTCATGGTGCATCGCGGGCCGGATGGGGAAGGATTTTATTTCGACCGGCGTATGGGCCTGGCGCATCGCCGGCTCAGCATCATTGATCTCGAAGGCGGGAAGCAGCCGCTCGCCAACGAGGATGGAACCCTCTGGGTGGTGTTTAACGGCGAAATCTACAACTACGTGGAACTGCGCGACCGCCTGCTGCAAAAGGGACACCGCTTCGCGACCTCTTCGGATACCGAGGTCATTGTGCACCTTTACGAAGAGGAAGGGGAAGCATGCTTTGAGGAGCTCCGAGGCATGTTCGCCATCGCTCTTTGGGATGGCGTTAAAGAGAAACTGGTCCTGGCGCGTGACCGGCTGGGAAAGAAGCCGATTTACTATGCCGCGCTTCCCGATTGTTTTCTCTTCGCTTCGGAAGTGAAATCGCTGCTGCAGTGTTCCGCGCTCAGCCGCGAGATCGACGCCGAAGCGCTGTCCGATTACTTCTCGCTTCTATACATTCCGGCGCCGAAAAGCGTCTTTCGTTCCGTTCGCAAGGTGCGGCCCGGACATTACCTGGTCGTGGACAACAAAGGAGTGCGGGAGCGGCAATACTGGGACCTTTCCTTCGAGGCCGACCCGGCGCCGAACGAACAGGAATGGTGCCAGAAACTTTTAGAGGCTTATCATGAAGCGGTGCGGCTCCGCTTGCGCAGCGATGTGCCGCTCGGAGCGTTCCTCAGCGGCGGCGTGGATTCGTCGTCCGTAGTGGCGCTGATGCGCGCGATCAGCACGGGCCGGGTGACCACCTGTTCGGTGGGCTTCGCGGAGCGGGAGTTTGACGAATCGGCGCACGCTTCCGCTTTTGCGCAGATGCTGCGCACCGATCACCACGAGGAAAGAGTGCGCGCGGATGCCCGCGGTATTTTAGAGAAGCTGGCATGGTTTTATGACGAGCCTTTTGCGGACTCTTCAGCGGTTCCCACTTACTACGTATCGCAGGCGGCCCGGCGCCATGTGACCGTGGCGTTGTCGGGAGACGGGGGCGACGAAAACTTCGCCGGCTACCGCCGCTACTATCGGGATTTTCTGGAGAATCGATTGCGGTCTTTTTTGCCCGACGAGGCGCGGGGCGCGATTTTCGGATGGTTGAGCCGGTGGTATCCCAAACTGGACTGGGCGCCGCGCGTCCTGCGCGCGCAGGCCACTTTCAGGGCCCTGTCGTTTGTTCCGCTGGAGGGTTATTTCTATTCGGTTTCCGGTATCAAGCCGCAGATCAAAGAAAACATTCTGAATCCGGATTTCCAGAGCGCGCTCAACGGCTATGATTCTTTGACTTTGTTTGAGGACTTTTATCGCCGCCCCCGTGGCGCGGACCACCTGACGCGGCTCCAGTATCTGGACATAAAGACTTACCTGGTCGACGACATTCTGGTGAAAGTGGATCGCGCCAGCATGGCCAACTCGCTCGAGGTGCGCTGCCCGCTTCTGGATCACAAGTTCATGGAAGTGGCCGCGCGCATCCCCTCGTCCTTGAAGCTCAAGGACGGGGAAGGAAAGCACATTTTCAAAAAAGCGCTGCGCCCGTATCTTCCCGAAGAAATTCTGACGCGGCGAAAACAGGGATTTGCCGTGCCGCTGGCGCAGTGGCTGCGCGGCGATCTCAAGCGGGTTGCGGGCGACTTGGTTTGCACTCCCGACTCTCTGGGAATTCTCAATGAGCGCCACGTGCGCGCGCTATGGGAGCGGCACCAGTCCGGGCGGAGCGACTTCGGCACCGACCTGTGGGCGATCTTGATGTTTCGGCTCTGGGAGGAAACCCATCTGAAGCAACGCCCCGCGAAGCCGGCTTGCGGGCATGAAGGCGCGGCGGGGAACGAAGTAGTCTCCATGGGCGCCGCGGATCACTCATGAGCAAGGCTGTCAAAGTTACCATTGTCGCTCCGATGCCGCCTCCTTTCGGGGGCATGTCGCTACAGGCCCAGGCTTTGTGCCGTAACCTCGCCCGCGAAGGACTGGACGTAAACCTGGTGGCGACGAATCCCAGCCTGCCCTTGTGGTTGGCTCGGATCCGCGGTCTGCGAACGGTCATGCAAACCGTGATCTATCTTGGCACTCTCGCGCGCTCGCTTCTCAAAGCCAATGTTGTCCATGTTCTGGCTGCGTCGCACTGGTATTTTTTTCTTCGAGTCGTGCCCGCGGTGGTTCTGGGGCGGTGCCTGGGTTGCCGCGTGGTGTTGAATTACCGGGGCGGGGCGGCGCCGCGCTTTTTTGCAAAATGGCGCGCTCTGGCGCGGCCGGTCCTGTATCTGGCGCACGTCATCGTCGTGCCTTCGCGCTTTCTCGAGCGCCTTTTTGGCCGGTATGGTTTTTCCGCGCGCGTGATTCCCAATCTGGTGGATCTGGAAAGGTTTCGTTTCCGCAAGAGAGATCGACTATCGCCTTACCTGATCGTGACGCGCAATCTTGAGCCGGTTTACAATGTGCAGATGGCTTTGCAGGCCTTTGAGAGAATCAAAACAAAGTACCCGCAAGCGCGCATCGAAATTCTGGGCAGCGGCACGCAAGCGGCGCTGCTCAAGGATTGGGTGCAAACGCGCGGCCTCAAGGACGTCTACTTCCAGGGGGCGGTCCCTAACGAGCAGGTTCCCTCCTATCTTGAGAGATCGGATATTCTGGTGAATCCCAGTCTGGTAGACAATATGCCGATCAATCTTTTGGAGGCGTTCGCCTCCGGGCTGCCGGTCGTGACGACGCGGGTCGGCGGAATCCCCGACCTCGTGGGAAAAGAAAAGGCCGCTCTGCTGGTTGAGCCGGGAGACGACGCCGGCATGGCAGAGAAGATTGAAGTTTTGCTCGGCCACCCGCAGAAGGCAGGGACGATCACAGCGAGGGCCAGGGAACTGAGCCAGGAATTCTCTTGGAACAGCATCAAGGAGCGCTGGTTGGAAGTTTACGATGCCGGCAGCGCCAAGCGTTCCACACCGCCGGCCGCGGGAATAGAACCATGAGGGCGATGGATCTGTCGCGTATGCAAGGCAGCTCGCAGCCCGCCCTCTTTGTTCAAGGGGCGGTTTTGAGCTGCCTCTATCTCCTCGTCTATAGCCCCCTTTTTCCCGGGCTTGCGCGGGAATGGTACGAGCACCCATCGTTTTCTTATGGGTTCTTGATTCCGCTCATCGCGCTTTATCTTGTCTGGGAGCGTCGGGAGGTGCTGCGCGCTCTCCCCGTTGAACCGAATCCGTGGGCCAGCCTGTCTTTGCTGGGCGCCGTCTTGATCGGCTTGCTGGGTAAGGCGATCGGGGACCTGTTTATCATGCGCGTCGCTATGGTGTTGGCGCTCGGAGGGCTCGCGCACTTGTTGTTGGGCCGGCGGTTCATTAAGGCGCTACTTTTCCCGATTGCTTATCTCCTGCTTATGATCCCCGCGCCTTACGCGTTCATCAAGACGCTTTCTTATCACCTGCGTCTGTTTGATGCCGTATTGGCGGCGGAGATGCTCCAATTCATCGGCATTCCGGTTTATCGGGATTCGTACTTCCTTCAGCTTCCCGGGATGTTGCTTGAGGTTGCCGATGTTTGCAGTGGCGTGTCCTCTCTTTTCACGCTATTCGCGCTGGGCGCGCTCTATGCCTATTTTCTTCCCCTGGGCGCCGGCGCCCGCATGGCTGTGCTCTTCAGCACGCTCCCTTTCGCCGTCGTGGTCAATCTTTTGCGGATCGTGCTGACGTGCGCGCTGGCCTACTATTTTGGCCCGGCGATGCTGCAGGCCTCTTTTCATGCCTTCAGCGGCACCCTGACCTTTTTGTTCTCGCTCTTTCTGGTCATTGTTTTGGGCGAATTTCTGCGCCGCAAGACCGGCGCGGCAAAGGGCCGGAAGGAGCGTGCAAATTCGCTAGAGCCGGCGGGGGCTCAGGTCGGGCTCTTTTCCCATTCGTTTATGCTTGCAGTCTTGATCTTGGGATTGACTTACGGCCTGGTTGCGTTGTTGGAAAGGGGAAGGCCGGTCGAGCTCCGGGGCGACCTGCGGGCAGCGGCTTCCGGCGTCGGCGCGTACGCGTTGACCCCTGACAAGTGGGAGGATGCTTACGAGGACTCCAATGCGGAGAGGGCCGTCTCTCAACTTTACCGCGCGCCGGATGGCGGCCTCGTTGAGCTGTACGTGGGATTCCGCGGCCGGCAGCGAGCGGAGAATCGATTGCGCTCTCCCCGGTTGCATTTTCCTGAGGGCTGGAATTACGGCGCGGTCGAGTCCAGAGCGGTATCCGTTCCCGGCGGGTTGATTCATGCTAGCTCCATGGTGACACAGAAGGGCGGCGCCCGACGGCTCGTCTTGTTTTGGTATCAAACCCAAGACAAAACCTTCGGCAGCGAAATCGGATTCCGCACGCAGTTGATTCGCAATTCGGTCCTGAGCGGCCGTACCGACGGCGCCGTGGTGCGAGTTGCGACGCGGATCCCCGAGGGAGAGACGGTGGAAAAAGGCCAGACGCGGCTTCTTGAATTTGTGCAAGCTCTGTATTCGCGCCTGGTAAGGATATTGCCGGCGTAGGGTCTTCAGATGGATGGGCGCCGCAAAATAGCTTAGCAGGTTGGTGAAATAAGGATTAGGAATGCTTCGAGAGCCTCATGCTTCGTCAGGCTCAGCAGAACGGAAAATTATCAACAATACAAGTCACCTCCGTTCGTCCCTTCGATGAACTCAGGGCTGGCTCTGAGCCCCGTCGAAGGACTCCGAAAGGGTTTTTCAGCAGCCTGTTGTGCGCCGGTAAAACTGGCGAGGTGTCGT
>JBOHVR010000469.1:0-3066 GCA_050735755.1 Binatia bacterium | reverse complement strand
GGTCACGGGCGGCACGGTCAACGGAACCGGCAGCTTTATCATGGAGGCGCACCGCGTCGGCAGCGACACGCTATTGGCACAGATTGTGCAAATGGTCGGCGAGGCGCAGCGCAGTCGCGCGCCGATTCAGCGGCTGGCAGATATCGTTGCTTTTTACTTTGTGCCTGCGGTGGTTCTTGTCGCCATTGTGACATTTATCGCGTGGGGACTGTTCGGCCCCGAGCCGCGTATGGCCTATGCTCTGCTCAACGCCGTCGCGGTGTTGATTATCGCCTGCCCGTGCGCCCTCGGTCTCGCGACGCCGATGTCGATCATGGTCGGGACCGGGCGGGGCGCCATGTCGGGTGTTTTGATCAAAAATGCCGAGGCTCTGGAGGTGCTGGAGAAGATCGAGACTTTAGTGGTCGACAAGACCGGAACGTTAACGGAAGGCAAACCCAAAGTGACATCGGTTGTGCCGGCAAGCGCGATTCGTGAAGACGAAGTTTTGCGGTTGGCCGCCTCTCTGGAGCGTGGCAGCGAACACCCGCTGGCGGCAGCTATCGTGGCGGCAGCGCGCGAGAGAAACTTGCAACTCATGGACGCGAAGGATTTTCGCTCGCTTACGGGAAAAGGAGTGATGGGAATCGTTGAGGGGAAAAAAGTTGCGCTCGGAAACCAAGCGATGCTGGAAGAATTGGGCGTGCAGCCGGGCAAACCATCTGAACAGGCGCAGGAGCGAAGGCGTGACGGCCAGACGGTCATGTTTGTGGCCGTCGACGAGACTATCGCCGGGATCATAGGAGTCGCTGATCCGGTGAAAGCATCGACTCCCGAGGCGATCCGGCTTCTGCGCGAAGACGGCGTCAAAGTCGCGATGCTCACCGGAGACAACCGCACGACCGCCGAAGCCGTGGCCCGCAAGCTGGGGATCGACGAAGTCCACGCCGAGGTCCTGCCGCAACAAAAAGGTGAAATCGTCAAGCGCCTTCAGGCTGAGGGGCGGATCGTGGCGATGGCCGGAGACGGAATCAATGACGCGCCCGCTCTGGCGCAGGCGCACGCGGGTATCGCGATGGGCACAGGGACCGACGTTGCCATGGAGAGCGCTGGCATCACTCTCGTCAAGGGCGACTTGCGCGGCATTGTGCGGGCGCGCCGGCTGAGCCGCGGAACGATGCGCAACATTCGCCAAAATCTTTTCTTCGCTTTTGTCTACAACGTGCTGGGTGTCCCAATCGCCGCCGGAGCGCTCTATCCTTTCTTTGGCTTGCTGCTGAGTCCCATGATCGCGAGCGCGGCGATGACCTTTAGCTCCGTGTCAGTCATCAGCAACGCGCTGCGGCTGAACCGCTTGGAGCTGTAGTCTTGGCCCTGGCAGCCGGGATGGGCCGATCCGTCAATAAATCCAAAAATTCGGAATGAAACGACTTTTCCTTCTCATACTTAAGAACTCCGTCTTTGCTTCTCTACCAGAATATTACTGAACGAAGGGCGGATCCTGGGCACATTCGTTAGCCGGCTTTTCTCGCTGGCCTGTTTCTTGCTCGATACAGAAATGAGTGAGCCGATATCAGTCCCGGAGAGATGCCCGAAGATTATTTGATGTTGATCGGGAAGGGATCCCCGCCAGCGATGATCACATTTCGGAAGTTGAGCGCCTGATGAACGAGTTTGACGCCACGAGGCCCCTGGCGAAACCAACAGCCGCACTCTCCGATTTCTTCTTCAGCTTATCCTTTCGGATGAAGAGAAGCATCGCGCGGTCACCCAAGCCATGATTTCGACGCTTCGAGGAAATCTCGAATGGAAGAAATTGGATGATAGCCTCGAAGATGTGGTCGATCTTACCGGCACCGATGGGCGGCTCAGAGCGCTCACTGAAGAATTCATTCGGCTTGAAAAGGCCGGGATAACAGAGTACAGGAAGCTCATTGGCGAGAGCACCGGTTACTACCACGGTCTGTTCGAGATCCTGCTGAAATCGATGATCCGTGACTCGGAAAAGCACATCGAGTCGCTTGAATTCTTGCACCAGAGGTTAAACGAGCAATGAGTTCCGAGAATCCATTTGATGCTCTGGAGCGGTTCGCTGAGATTGAACGGTTAGTCGCCAAAGTTTATTTTCGCTTCTCGCACCTTTTTCTTGACCGCCCGGAGCTTAGGGATTTCTGGTGGGAGATGGCTAAAGAAGAGGAACAGCATAGGGCCATTTTGTCTGCGTGCAAGGCGATGATCGAGAACTGCGAGGACGAGACCTTAGATCCGAGCATCAGCCGCGAGAAAGCGGACGAGTTGAAGGCGCGGCTGCTTTCCTATCTCGGCCGGGGAACTCCCGCGCTGGGTGTCGAGGAAGCCTTCCGCATTGCGCTCGAAATTGAGAGTTCCGAAATCGATGCGATCTATGGCAAACTCTTGCAGCTCGGAGGGCCGAACATCACCAAGACAATGGAGAATTTAGGCGTACCGGCCAGCATCCAAAGACAAAAACTGCGTTCCGCTCTGCGCGAATTCTGCACCGATCCCGAGCTGCTCAAAGCCGCGGAGCAGCTCTTACCTTTGTCCGGAAAATCTCTCCTGATTCCACTAAAGTTTGCGCGCTTGTGCAGGCGCTGAGCTTGTTGTAAAAATCTACTCATTTTATTGCTCAACGCCGCTTTGATTTATGGGGCGAGCCGAAGCGCCTATGGAATATCATTTCGAAAACATTATCGGAAAGAGCAAGCCCATCCGCGATGTTTTAGAAATGGTCAAAAAGGTGGCCTGCACCCAAGCTACCGTTCTTATTACCGGCAGCAGCGGCACGGGCAAGGAACTTATCGCCCTGGCCATTCACGCTCACAGCGAACGGAAAGACAAGCTCTTTTTGCCGATTAACTGCGGCGCTCTTCCGGAAACGCTGCTGGAGAGCCTTCTTTTCGGCCACATGAAAGGTTCGTTCACCGGGGCCTTCGCGAATCAGGAAGGACTCTTTGAGAAAGCCCGCGGGGGAACGATCTTCCTCGATGAAATCGGCGAGATACCCCAGCACCTTCAGGTCAAGCTCCTGAGAGCGTTGGAAGCCAAAGAGATCCTGCCCATCGGCAG
>JBOHVR010000468.1:0-2567 GCA_050735755.1 Binatia bacterium | reverse complement strand
GATAGGAATTGACCTCTTCTTCCGAAGCGCGCGTTTTCATCGGCGGTACGGGCACCTTGGCGGCGTTGGATGTAATGTCGGCTATTTTTCGTTGTAACCGCTCGCCCGCCTGCCGGGAAAGCTGAACCGCGACAATATCCGAGGTCCACAGGCTTAGTCCCAATATTCCTACCAGCAGTCTCCTGGCGGCTAGTCTGATCGACATTGCAGAAGCATAAGATACGGTTTGAGGCGCGCCCGCACAAGGAGGCGGCGCTAGGCGAGATTCTAAACCGCCGAATCCGCGCAGCTTGCAAAAATAAAGCGGCCTTAGTTAAGTTAAGGCTCACGTCTAAAGCAACTTTAGGAGTCCATGATGGCGGAGAATCTGAACAGTCGTAGCAGCGTAATAACTCAAGGGCCGAGCCGGGCGCCGGCGCGCGCCATGCTCAAGGCGGCAGGGTTTACCGACCAAGACCTGTCGCGGCCCATAGTGGGAGTCGCCAACACCTGGATCGAAATCGGACCCTGCAACTTTCACCTGCGCCGTCTGGCCGCGAAGGTAAAAGAAGGAATCAAGGCGGCAGGCGGCACGCCCATGGAATTCAACACGGTGTCGATTTCCGATGGTATCAGCATGGGCGCGGAGGGGATGAAGTGTTCCTTGATCAGCCGTGAGGTTATTGCTGACTCGATTGAGCTGGTTGCGCGGGGCAATCACTTTGACGCGCTGGTGTGCATCTCGGGCTGCGACAAGACCAATCCGGGCGTGGTCATGGCTCTGGCGCGGCTCGATATCCCCGGTTTGGCGCTTTACGGCGGCTCCATCGCTCCCGGCCAGCTAACGGGCCGCGATCTCACCATTCAGGATGTTTTTGAGGCGGTGGGAGCTTACGGTCGCGCTAAGATTGGCGCCGAAGAGCTAAAAGCCATCGAAGACGCCGCATGTCCGGGCGCGGGCGCGTGCGGCGGTCAATTTACCGCCAACACCATGTCCACGGTGATGGAATTTCTCGGCATCTCTCCGATGGGAAGCAACGGCATTCCCGCGATGGCCGATGAGAAGGATGAAGCGGCTTTCGCTGCCGGCAAATTAGTCATGGAGCTCCTGCGACGAGATCTTCGCCCGTCGCGAATCATCACGCGCGAAGCCGTGGAAAATGCCATTGCCGCAGTCGCGGCGACAGGCGGCTCAACGAACGCGGTTTTGCACCTGCTGGCGATTGCCCGGGAAGCCGGCGTAGAATTGAAGATTGACGACTTCGACGAGATCAGCTCACGCACCCCTCTCGTCGCTGATCTCAAGCCGGGCGGGCGCTTTGTGGCCAATGACCTTTACCGAGCGGGTGGGATTCCACTGGTCGCCAAGCGCTTGGTTGATGCCGGACTGGTTCACGCTGACGCGATCACCGTCACCGGCAAGACCTTGGGCGAGAGCGCGCAAACCGCGAGTGAGGCGCCAGGGCAAGAAGTTGTCCGTGCGCTTGCCAATCCACTCAAATCTACGGGAGGATTGGTTATTCTTAAGGGCAATCTGGCTCCCGAAGGTAGCGTCGTAAAGGTTGCGGGCCATGAGCGCATGATGCACCGCGGGCCCGCTCGCGTGTTCGATAGGGAAGAAGACGCTTTTCAGGCCGTGCAAAAGGGTCAGATCAATCCCAATGACGTCGTTGTCATTCGTTACGAAGGGCCGAAAGGCGGACCCGGCATGCGCGAGATGCTGGGCGTGACGGCGGCGCTTGTGGGCGCGGGCCTCGGCGATTCCGTGGCGCTCATGACCGACGGCCGCTTTTCGGGCGCTACCCACGGTCTCATGGCAGGCCACGTGGCGCCGGAAGCCGCGAATGGCGGGCCGATTGCGGCACTCCGCGACGGCGATACGATCGTGTTCGATATCAAGTCGCGCCGCCTCGACGTTGAGTTGTCAGAGGAAGAGCTGCGCGTCCGTCTCAGCCAGTGGAAACCTCCCACGCCCCGATACACAACCGGCGTCATGGCGAAGTACGCGCGTCTGGTTTCATCCGCGTCTGAGGGAGCGGTGACGGGGTAAGAGGTTAAAAAGTAAATTCACGCAAAAAGAATGGATCGAGAGAAAAGGGGCGGGATTGCGGAAAAGAGGGAGAACCGCGGATGCCGCGATTGATTGAGCGCCCAACCTTAGTTCAATCTGCGGGAAACAAGCCCAAGCAGATTGAAGAGTACGTGGGCCGTGTCAACTCTGATCAGCACAACGTGAGCGTGGCACGTATGATTTCTCCCTCGGGCTGGAAAGAACCCGGGCAGACACCCGATTTCGCAGAGATCACAGTGGTACTGCGGGGAAGGCTCGAAGTGGAGCACGAGGGGGGCGTCTTGCAGGTGCGCGCCGGGCAAGCCGTGGTCGCGAGTCCCGGCGAGTGGGTGCGTTACAGCACTCCGGGAAGCGAAGGGGCTGAGTATATCTCGGTGTGTCTCCCGGCATTCTCCCTGGAGACCGTCCACCGGGATCAGGACTGAGTAGCTCGCGAAGAGTTAAGATCCTAGGATGGGTTGAGTCCTTCGACGTTGCTCAGGACCGGCTCCGCGATACCCATCAGCAAAGCGGTGGG
>JBOHVR010000467.1:0-15853 GCA_050735755.1 Binatia bacterium | reverse complement strand
AGTCAACATTGTGATCGTCAAAGATGCTGACGTAGGCAGATGGAAACAGTGGAAGAAGGTTGTAAGCGGCGAGTGTATCGCTTGCTTCACCGACCCGCTCTATGTTCCCGACGCATTGCAAGCGGGCTTAAACGGTCTCCCCGTTCCCGACCTTCACGTTGTCAGCCACTATGCTCAAGCATGCACCTCCGAGTTCGCCCGCAAAAACCCCGCGCGTCAAAAAAATTACGTGAAGGCAGTAATCCATGCCCTTTGTCTAGTCAAGCACGCGCGACAAGCGGCGTTGAAAATCGTCGCCGCCGAGCTCATGAGGCGGATGAAAGTCGATAGAATGGAAGAGATGGAGCGGCAGTTTGACGCTATTGTGGCCAAACTCCAAGTCAAGCCCTATCCTAGCCTCCAAGCGATTGCCAATACCTACGAAATCGCCGCAGAGGAATATGGGGCCCACGGCCTGAACCCGATGACGCTCTGGGACCTGCATTGGGTCAAGCAACTGGACGACGAAGGCTTTATTGACGACCTGATAAAGGAGATTGGATCGCGCCACGACGACGCGGCTCGTTAAGCAGGACTGATCTTGTTCCCCTTTTAGTTTTAAAATTTTTACTTTTTAATTTCTTTAACAATGACAAACAAATCCCGTTCCCAATTGCCCGATTTTAACCGATTCGGCAAGCTTGCCGCATATAACCGCAAGCGCCGCTTCGGCGTGACACCGGAGCCGGCGGGCAAGCTCGGACGCGCGCGGAAAGAAAAATTGGAGTTTGTGGTCCAAAAGCATCGCGCGAGCCGCCTCCATTACGATTTTCGCCTGGAGCACGGCGGGGTCATGCTCTCCTGGGCAGTTCCGAAAGGCCCGTCGCTCGATCCGTCGAACAAGCGCTTCGCAATGCAGACCGAAGACCATCCGATTGACTACAACCAATTCGAGGGCGTCATCCCCGAAGGAGAGTATGGCGGGGGAACTGTGATGATCTGGGATCGCGGCACGTGGGCGCCGGAGGTCGAAGATGTCGATCGCGCGCTGGCGAAGGGAGACCTCAAGTTTACGCTTCACGGCAGGAAGCTCCGCGGTTCGTGGGTGCTGGTGAGAATGAGGCCGCGGCAGTGGCTCTTGATCAAGCACCGCGACAAGGCCGCCTCCACTCTCGAGATTACTACTGCCAAGCCGCGCTCCGCGGTCTCGCGCCGGACCCTAGCAAGCATCGCTCGCAGCGCCGGTGCAACCCCGCGGCAACTCGCTCAGGCCAAGGAAGCCGATGCTGCTTCAGCGGGAACTCGGAACTAACGCTAAGCTCCGACCTCGAAACCACATCAAAGTCGTGGCATATTGCCTGCAGAGGCCGCGCGCGTCTCGAGGGGAAACATTTACCTCCAGCGCGCATCTAAACAATAAAAGGAGCGCTCAAATGAAATACGATGCGGTCGTCATCGGCTCGGGTCAGGCCGGAAATCCCCTTTCGAACCGCCTGGCCGATCATGGCTGGAGCGTGGCGCTGATCGAGAAAGCCCATCTCGGGGGCACGTGCATCAACACGGGCTGCACGCCGACCAAAACCATGGTTCATCGCGCGCAGGTCGCGCATTACGCCCGCAATGCCGCGCGCTGGGGCGTTCGCGCCGGCGCCGTCAGCGTCGATCTGGCTCAAGTCGTGGCCCAGAAAAATCAAATCGTCCAACGTTTCCGTGGCGGGCACGAGAAGCACATCGAGCAGCGTCCGAACTTGCGCCTGCACAAAGGACAGGCGCGCTTCGTAAGCTCCCGCCAAGTCCGAGCAGGAGACGAGCTGCTCGAGAGTGAAAAGATTTTCATTGACACCGGCGCTCGCCCCTCGATTCCCACGATCCCCGGGTTGGAGGCGACCGGGTATTTGACCAACGAGAGCATCATGGAACTGACGGATTTACCCGAGCACTTGATCGTTCTTGGCGGCGGGTACATCGGTCTGGAGTTCGGCCAAATGTTTCGCCGCTTCGGCAGCGAGGTTACGGTGATCCATCAAAGCGCGCAGATTTTGCCGCGTGAAGACGGCGAAATTGCCGCCGAATTGAAGAAAGCTTTAGATGCCGACGGGATAAAGTTTTTGCTGAACGCTCGAACCACCCGCGCGGAAAAAAAGAACGACTGCCTTGCCCTGACTGTCAAACGAGACAATGACCTTACCACAGTCACTGGCTCGCACCTGCTCGTCGCCACCGGCCGGCGGCCGAACAGCGATGAGTTGGGCCTGGACAAGGCGGGAGTCGAGACCGACAAGAACGGATTTATCAGGGTCAACGGCCGTCTCGAAACGAATGTCCCGGGCATCTGGGCGCTCGGTGACGTCAAAGGCGGGCCCGCTTTTACCCACATCTCCTACAACGATTTTCAGATTGTCTACGCCAATCTAGTGGAAGGCCGAAACCTTTCCACTGAGAATCGCACCGTCCCCTATTGCGTGTTTACCGATCCGCAACTGGGCGGCGTGGGCATGACGGAGAAAGAGGCTAGAGCCAAAGGACACAAACTCAAGATTGGCAAAGTGCCGATGAGCTCGGTGGCGCGCGCTATCGAGCGCGACGAGACCGCCGGGCTCATGAAGCTCGTTGTTGACGCAACGCACGACAAGATCCTTGGCGCATCGATTCTTGCATCCGAGGGTGGCGAGCTGGTTCAAATCCTCAGCACTCTCATGCTCGGCGGTCTCCCGTACACGCTTCTCAAAGGAGCCGTTTACATTCATCCAACCCTGGCTGAAGGATTTTTCTCTTTGATGGACGATGTGAAGCCGGTGGATTAGGAAAATCGGTAGAACTACGTCCCTGCGAAATGACTGAACGGAAATTGAGTAAGTCCAAACTGCGGATAATCCAATACGAGCTTCCTGGGGGCTGGACACTGTGGGTCGGCGGAACAGACGCCGACAACGATTACCTCAGCACATCCCTTGCCGCGCGCGAAGACTACTGGTTTCACGCAGAAGGAGTTCCGGGAGGTCATGTCATACTGCGAGCCAAATGCGAAGAAGAGCCCGATCGCGAGACCTTGCGCCGGGCGGCGGCGGTCGCCGCGTACCACAGCAGGGCCCGCGGGGCCGGAACAGCTCGTGTCTATTGCACGCGCGCGCGCTACGTGACGAAGCCCCGCGGAGCCAAGATTGGAACGGTCCACGTGACCAGGGGCACGGTGTTCAAAATTCGGCCGGATATTAGCCCTGCGACTCGCGTCGGCGCCGCCCACCTGGGCGCCGAGCCGCCCGAACCAGCGCCGTCTAAATCTGCAGAGACGCGGAAATAAGCCGCTAGCTGACGGGTCGGTTGATCGGTTTCGGCTTTGCGTAATAATATATGACAGGAATGTGCAGTGCATGCGGCAGAGGGTGATCGCATGATAGACAAGAATCATCTCATCCTGACGGGGGTTGGTCCTGACCAAGTGGGTCTGGTCGAAAAGATTTCGGAATTTATTGCACGCTTCGGCTGCAATATCGAAGACAGCAAGATGGCCGTCTTTTGCGGCGAGTTCGCGGTGATTATTTTGGTCACGGGCGAGAGTGAAAACCTCTTCAAGATCGCAAACGCCTACCGCGAGCTGGAAGTCCAGACCGGCCTGACTTTCTCGATCAAGACGCCGTCCAACCGGAACCCCGCCGAATCGCTTCTCCCTTACAAGCTCACGGCGTCTTGTATGGACCATCCCGGCATTGTCCACAAGCTGAGCCAGGTCTTGAGCAAACTGGGAATCAATATCGAGTCGATGGAGACAAAGGCCTACGCGGCTCCGGTCAGCGGAACGCCGATGTTCCGGCTGGAAGCCTTTATTTCGGTGCCGGCGAAGACTGATATCAACTTTCTCAGGGAACGCTTCGCCGAGATTCAGCGCGAAGAAAATATCGACATCGAGCTTGCCCCGGTTTACCCATCCTCCGGCTAAAAGAGCCAGCGCCAGAACCCCTTTCAAAATCTTTCAACTCGGCTAGAGTAAAACTATGAGGTGCGAGATCAAACCGTCGGAAGAGCGTCGTGAAGGCTACTCGCGGTCGCCAGCCACGGTGAACTTTGCTTGCTTTTATTTTCGGGGCCTGAGGCGCAACAGCGCTCTGAGGAATACGCCGCCCTGGAAGAACAGCCAATTAGAAGTCACCGGTGAACAGCTTTTGCGCCGGTAAATGCGCGGCGCATTTTCACCAGTGGAAAGATTAGCGGCGCCACCCACCGCGTCCAAGCGACTTTTATTTGTCAGATTATTGGCTGATCTGCTGGACCAGCGGTTCACCATTCCCGGGACCTCCATCCGAATCGGCCTGGACCCCATCCTGGGACTCATTCCTGGTATCGGGGACGCCCTGGCGAACATCACGGGCTCGGCGATTCTTCTTATTGCCGCTCAATTTCGTCTTCCCAGAATCGTATTGCTGCGCATGGGACTGAATGTCGCTCTCAATGCTATTATCGGGGCCATTCCCGTCTTCGGTGACATTTTCTCCATTTGGTTTCGGAGCAACGTGAAAAACGCTCAGCTGCTCGAGCGATACGCCACGACAGAAACCCCACGTGCAGGACCGAACGATTGGCTGTTTGTGGCTGGGATAATCGCCGGTCTCCTGTTGCTGGTGGTTGGAATTCTCCTCGGACTCGCTTGGCTGGTCAGAGAGCTGGCAAGCATGATGAGCTGATGCATGAGGCCGCTGGGGCCGTGACGCTATCAAGCGCTATAGGCGATCACGGTCATTGCCTTCTCGGCGATTCCCCGAGGATTCGACCCCTTTTCTCGGTTTCCTTGGTTCGCTCGATCCAGACGATCGCGCCGAACAAGATAGGCAGGTTTGTTTAGCAGCAATATCGGGAAACGATCGCTGTAGGTCGTATAAGTCAACCACTCGGTGCGGATCTCGTTATCACCTCATCCGCGCGTCTGCCGGAGCGCGTTTTTCACGAGCGACCGCTCGCTCTATCTCCTTAATGTGCTAATATATTCGCGATGGCACGAGAAACATTCTCAAAACGGCAGAAGGAGATGGCGCGGCAGAGAAGGAAAAAGGAGAAGGAGGCCCGCCGTCTGGAGCGTAAGGAAGAGAAGCTAAAAAGCGGGCCCCGACCCGATGGGGAAGACCCGGACATTGCGGGAATCCGACCCGGGCCGCAGCCGAAACCCTTCTGACCCTTCTGCAACTGCAGAGTTCCATCTTCTCGATCATCTTGCGAGTTTCCAGGGTTCCTGCTTGACGCCGGAGTGCTTCTGTACTTCACAGCTTCAGCTTTCCAAAAACCCTTGCGTTGGATGACCCTGAATGATAGGGCCTTGGAGAGATCCACCTCAGTATGGGGCCTTCTGAAGGTGCGGTAAACAGGGTTGAAGGCCCGGGCAGTCTTGCCTTGCGAAGCATTACCATAAAGGACAATCCGACCAGAGCGTGGTTTCAAGGACATGTTCTGCTCCTGCCGGTAATTATATTCCGGGGCCAAGGACATTAACATTTCCTTTTTGAGGAGGAGAACATGACGAACAAAATCTACGTAGGTGGATTGTCCTATGCCACCACCGACAAGCAGCTAGAGGAGCTCTTCTCGGCGCATGGAACCGTTGAGTCCGCTCGGGTGATCACTGACAAGTTCACCGGCCGGTCCAAGGGCTTTGGGTTTGTTGAAATGAGTTCCGGTGCCGAAGCCCAGAAAGCGATTCAGGCCCTAAACGGGACCGAGTTTGATGGGCGCAATCTCACGGTCAACGAGGCCCGCCCTCAAGAGAAACGGTCAGGCTTCGGTGGTGAGAGAAGAGGCGGTGGCGGGGGCGGCGGCGGGCGCAATCGTTGGTAGCATCGTTTCGCAAAATCTAAGCAAAAAGGGGCGTCAGGTCGGTACGCCCCTTTTTCTTGGCACAACCTCCCGTTACCCTACGCCCATGCTAGGACCTACAGTAAGCCGCATGCTCACAGTGTTGCCGAAACCGCCGCGCCCTATAAGCCGGGCGTCTAGCGTGAAGGGAGCATCAGAAACTTCTTGGGAACGCCGAACAGTCTAATCAATTCGCTAAACACGCGATCACTCAGGTGATAAAGCCTCTGAATATAGGTCAGGGTTTCCATTTGTATTCGATTTGGATCGATCATTCCAACCAGACTTGCGATTTCGTTCCGATTTTCCGAGACTCTGAGCCACTGGTTGATCATAGCCTCATCCACCTCGAGGTGGAACTGCAGGCCATACACGCGGGGGCCATAACGAAATGCCTGGCTGGCGCAAAGAGGCGAGACGGCTAAGTGCACAGCGCCTCTGGGGATATCAAACGTGTCGCCATGCCACTGGAAAATCTTCTCCGTGCCTCGAAAATTCGTCAGCAGCGGGTCATCTTCCGCCTCCTGCGTCGGGGTCACATCGTACCAGCCGATTTCCTTTTCTTCGTTCGGGTATACGCTGGCGCCGAGTGTTTTGGCGATCAATTGAGCACCGAGGCAAATCCCCAATACGGGGATATCCCTTTTCATGGCTTGTTCGATCAACTTCAGTTCTATGGCCAGGTGGGGGAATCGCTGCGTGTCATTGACACTCATAGGCCCTCCCAAGATGATCAGGCCGTGGTAACCTTCCAAGCTAGGCTCCGCTTCCGGATGGCGACCAAAATTCACGTAGCGGATCCTAAAGCCGGCGCGTCTGAGCAAAGGATTTAGAGTCCCCAGAATTTCATGGGGCACATGCTGGACCACCAGAAGTTTTTTCATGATCGTTCAGGGATTTTCAGCGTTCAATTTCACCGCCACACTGTCTGATTATAGCGAGGCCCAGGAATAATTTAAAATGGCGAGTTGAGCCCACCAACCGTCGCGGCGAAAGCCCATGGAGAAGGTGAAAGTCTTGCGAAAGTTGCGTCAGTCGTGATACCGGCGTCTGATGCCTCGCTATTTATGCTATCCCTGCGCGCAGGCTTCGGAAGTCCTTTAAAAGCCGCAAAGTGTCTCACGATATTAAACACTACGCAACTTTCCTGGAGATGGCGCCGCGGGGCCGTTGGCCCGCGAGAGGAGGGTTATGAGAGGATTCATCGGAATTTTGTTCTTTGCTGTCTTGTTGGTATTTTTGTTTCTCGGCCGGACGATTTCTCTCTATACGGATTGGCTTTGGTTTCACGAAGTCGGCTTTCCCCAGGTCTTTACGACTGTCCTCACGTTTGAGCTGATCCTGGGCATCATCTTTGGCGGGCTCTTTGGATTGCTCCTTTATCTCAACGTCAAGCTGGCGAGCCGAGCGCCCGGCTATGGCTACACTTCGGAGCCTTCCGTTATCAAGTTACCTGGTCGTGATATCGTCGATCCCCTTCTCCAGCGTTGGCTCCTCCCGGTTGCTATCGTGCTGGGTCTCCTCGCAGCCCTACACGCTGCCGGCCATTGGAAAACCCTTCTCCTGTTCTTAAATTGGGTCCCCTTTAAAGTTGAGGACCCTCTCTTTAACCGGGACATTGGCTTCTACGTTTTTCGTCTACCGGCGATCACCGCCCTTTACAACTGGTTTAACTTTACCCTGGGGTTTACTTTCTTAGCGACCGCCTTTACCTATCTCGTCTATCGGGGAGTCCTGTACACACCCCAAGCGATATCCCTGACAAATCGTGCGCGAACCCATCTGTTTATCCTGATTGCTGCTATCCTGCTGGTCAAGGCGGGAGGCTACCTGCTGGACAGGTTTGAGCTTCTCTACTCATCCAGAGGCGCAGCTTTCGGCGCGAGCTATGCGGACGTCTATGCTTCCCTACCCATCTTGCAATTTATCGCTTTGCTCGCCCTGGTGGGGGCCGTGCTTTCCGCCGTGCAGGTCTATCGCCCGGGGTTTAAGTACATCCTCGTCGGCATGGGGAGCCTGCTCGTGGCCCATGTCGTGGGATTGAGCCTTTACCCATCTTTGCTCCAGCGCTTCCGGGTCGTTCCAAACGAGATTGCCGCGGAGCGGCCGTTCATCGAGCGCAGCATCCAGTTCACGCGCCGAGCCTATGGCTTGGATAGAGTCGAGACCGTGGAGTTCCCTGCCGAAGAGAAGCTTACCGCTGCTGATCTCAAGCGCAACGTCCTGACCATCAAGAACATCCGGCTCTGGGAGCACCGGCCTCTGCTGGCCACCTATGGTCAGCTCCAGGAGATCCGCACCTATTACAAGTTCCTCGATATCGACAACGACCGCTACCACATCGACGGCACTTACCGCCAGGTGATGCTTTCAGCGCGAGAGCTATCGTATGAGCACCTACCGAGCAGGATCTGGATCAACGAGCATCTCACGTATACGCACGGCTATGGCGTGGTTTTTGGGCCCGTAAACCAGGTCACCCCTGAGGGTTTGCCGGAGTTCTTCATCCAGGACATCCCGCCGGTCTCAAGCGAGCCGATTAAAATCACCCGCCCGGAGATCTACTACGGAGAGCGGGCCAACGACTATGTTTTCGTAAAGACCAAAGCCCAGGAGCTGGATTATCCGTCAGGAGATCAAAACGTTTACGCGACCTACGAGGGTACGGGAGGTGTCCCGGTCCACTCGTTTTGGCGTAAGCTGCTCTATTCAGCCCGTTATGGAACCCTGAGAATTGCTCTGTCAAATGATATTACTAATGAAAGCCGCATTCTCTATTACCGTCAGATCCAGGAGCGCGTAAACAAAATCGCCCCTTTCATCATTTTCGATCACGACCCCTACCTTGTCATTGCCCAAGGGGGTCGCCTCTTCTGGATCATTGACGGGTACACGACCTCGGACCGCTACCCCTACTCGGAGCCAGCCGGGAGGCTGGGAAATTACATTCGCAACTCGGTCAAGACTGTCGTGGACGCCTATAACGGGACGGTCACCTTCTACCTGAGCAACCCCGATGATCCCATCATCTCGGCTTACTCGAAGATCTTCCCTGGCCTCTTTAAGCCCCTGGACGCGATGCCGGAGGATCTGCGGGCCCATATCCGCTATCCCCAGGATCTGTTTGCGGTCCAGGCACGGATGTATGCCACGTATCACATGCAAGACCCGCAGGTATTCTATAACAAGGAAGACTTGCTCAGCATTCCCCACCGGGAGTTCGCGGCGCCGGATCCGGAGACAGGACCCATGTTAGGAATGAGAAGGGAACAGGTGGTTGAGCGAGAGGTGGATCCTTACTACACCATCATGCGCCTTCCCGGCGAACAGAGAGAAGAGTTTATTCTGCTTCTTCCTTTTACTCCCAACCAGAAGGACAACATGCGGGCGTGGCTGGCCGCCCGGAGCGATCCGCCCCATTACGGCAAGCTGATTGCTCTGGACTTTCCCAAGGCGAAGCTGGTTTACGGACCGAAGCAGATCCACGCGCGGATCAACCAGGATGCCTTCATTTCTCAACAGCTAAATCTCTGGGGCCAGCGCGGATCGCAAGTGATCCGGGGAAGCTTGTTGGCAATACCGATTGAAAAATCCCTTCTTTATGTTCAGCCCCTTTACCTGGCCGCGGAGAAGGGATCGCTTCCGGAGCTGAAGCGAGTGATTACCGCCTTCGGTAACCAGATCGCTATGCGAGAGACGCTCGAGGAGTCTCTCCAGGATCTGTTCGATGGCGGGACCAGCCAGGAAATCCCGCGAACGGAAGTGGTTGTCGAAACCGTCAGAGAGGGAAAAAGCTTGGCGAGCCGGGCCTTGGAACATTACCTGAAATCCAGAGAGTTTTTGCGCCAGGAAAATTGGGCTGAATACGGTGAGGAGTTGAAAAGGTTGGAAGAGATACTCAGGGAGATGCAGAAAGGTGCTTGATTCAAGCGGATGGGAACGATGCCCGCCCCATCCACGCGTGCGCACGGGACTGGTTTATCATGTCATCGCCCGAAGAAATAACCCCAGTAATTTTCCTTTGAGATCTGCAATAGAGCGGATATCCGGCGTCGCCACCAGATCGAGGAGAGGCCGATCGACAAAGCACATCACGACGCGAGTGTTGATGCCGCGCACGGCAGCGACCGCCGCGGAACCTACCCTAATAATTGGATGGCACCGCCTAAAGAGACGCGGCGGAGCTTCCGCGCAATACTTGGCCACCCGTGTGTTGCGCGCCCGCGCCAGCGCGGCCGCAAAGCCCGCATCTTCAAGCACTCACTGGCGCCTCGTTATGGAAGGAAGCCTTGGCCTAGACCCAACGGTCCCGGGCTGGGCGTGGGGGGACCGTACCGGCGTCCCCACCCCAGCCGCTTAGCTCTATGGACTGATGATGAGATTGGGATGCCGGCGCCAAAAATATCCACCCATGGAAGCTGCAGCGAGTAGATTACCTATTAGAACCGCCGGCCATGCAAGTGCTCGGAGCACCGCCTCCGCAAGCACGAGGGCTACGCCAATAAATCCGAACTCGAACACGATAAATAACAGGAGGATGCCAAATCCAAAGTTTACGTTTTCCTCTGCCAGGCCTAACAGCCGCGAGGCAAATCCACCGAGGATACAGAAGACGAGAAAGTGGACCCAGGTGTACATTAGGGCCATCTCAAGGGACACCGGTATGTTTTCCGGCGGAGCAGGCCACCCTCCGCGATGGAAGAGAGCCGTTCCGAGAAGAGACGGCGTATACAGCGGTCGGCCGTTTATCGTATCCAGGATCAGGAACCAAATGGCGATCGTCGCGGCGCCGATAAATCCAGCGATAATTCCTTCCAGATAGAGATGGGAAGTTTCAGCAGTTTGGCCATCTGGCAAAACGTGTTCCGTCAGTTGACTTTGAGGATTCATATTACCCTCCCGTATTTTGAACCGATGGAAATTTTTTGCCGTTCGCTCAGTAGCTGTTGCTCACCTCCTGAGAACTCATCAATCGATCGCCCCCCTACAAGCTATGGGCCCGTCACTCTAGCAAGCTTTCCTGGGACAAAGCCTATCTTTGAGCCGCCGCTGTGTCAACATTCGCCCCAGCCATGACCGGGCCGCGCGCGGCCGATGCGTGACCTTTTAGATCTGGAGCTTGGAAACGAACCCATGGCGGTCTCGTCGGATTTTGATTGCTAACATCTGCGTAAAGCGCATAGAATTCGTACGTCTTCCATGTGAGACGCCAGATCACAGCCCGACGGAAAGAAACAATCGAGCGTTAAATCCGCAATCTGTAGGCGCAATTCAGTGAACATCTTGATGATCTATCCCAAGTTTCCCGACGAGACGTTCTGGAATAGCGCCCGTTCGGTGAAGCTTTTGTGGAGCCGCAACGGGATTATGCCTCCCTTGGGACTTTTGACAATCGCCAGCTATCTTCCGGAAGATTTTTCCTTGCGCCTGATCGACCGTAATGTATCTGAAGAATCGGAGTCTGACTGGGAGTGGGCGGATGTCGTTTTCATTAGTCTGATGATGGCGCAGCGAGAAGACTACTCTCAATGCCTGGCTAAGGCCAAAATTCACCGTAAGCCGATTGCGGTAGGAGGTCCCTTCACGCACGCTCTGCCGGAGGTCGCCCATGCCGATGCCGATTGGGTCTGCTTTGGCGAGGCGGAAACAATCATGGACGAGTTTGTCAGCGACTTGCGCGCTGGCCGGCGTGGAAAGCAGTACCAGGGCGGCTCCAATACCGATATGGAGAGGGTCAAGATCCCCCGCTTTGAACTCCTGACCAACGTGAACGACTACGCCACTATGGCGCTGCAATTCTCACGGGGGTGTCCCTTCAAATGTGAATTCTGCGACATTATTGAAATTTACGGGCGCGTGCCGCGCACAAAAACAGCCACGCAGCTATGCGCAGAGCTGGCGGTGCTCAAGAAACTTGGCTTTTGCGGTTACGTGTTTTTGGTCGACGATAATTTTATCGGCAACAGGAAAAAGGCGAAAATCATGCTCGCGGAACTGGCTGTGTGGAATCGCGCGCAAGGATATCCCTTTCGCTACTATACCGAAGCTTCAATTAATCTTGCCGACGATAACGAGCTGCTCGAACGCATGGCCCAGGCCGGGTTTTTCCATGTTTTCATCGGCATTGAAACGCCCGATCCGAAGCTGTTGAGGGCAACTCTAAAGATGCAGAATATCCCGGGGAATCCTTTAGAGAAATTGACGAAGATTCGGGAAAAGGGAATTCACGTCACCGCCGGCTTCATCGTCGGTTTTGACGACGAGGAGCAGGGCGTGTTTGAGGCGCAGAAAAATTTCATCCATGCCTCCGGCGTCGGCATTGCCATGGTCGGTTTGTTACAGGCGATCCCTCACACGCAACTCTCTCGTCGCTTAAAAAACGAAGGTCGCCTGCTGGAACGATTGGATGTGCGTGGCAGCCTCACGGTCGAAGGAATCAATTTTATTCCAAAGGGAAAGATAACGAAGCGGCACTATCTGGAAAACTACCGCGGACTGGTGCAAGAGGTCTATGATCCGAAAGCTTTCTTTACGCGGACTTTGCCCGCCTTGCTTCGGCTCCGGACAAAGGTGCCGTTGCTTACCCTACGGCGGCATGGCGGGACGCTTTTTGCTGTTCTCGCCAAAGAAGTCTACCACTTAGGCTTCAGGCACAAGGCGATAAGAAGGCATTTTTGGAAAACCTTCCTCCAAGTGATAGGGCGAAATCCGTTGGCGTTGGAAGCTTTCGCCTTCGACACGGCTGTTTTCCATCACCTGCACCGGCATGCGGAGTACGTGCACAAGGAGCTTTCCCGCTATCTCTCATCGCCGTCGCCTAACGACGCATTAGACGAAGTTGTCCCTGGCCACTCTAGGGAGCCTTCAGAGATTCCCAATAGCAGTTTGGGCCTCGCTTGATTTGACGTGCTGTTTAAATTCCTGCATGGCACAGGCGCGGAGTCCCAGAGTATCTTTCCGCTCTTTTGCTGTTTTGTCCGGGCAAGAACGGATTTCATCTGATGACGATCCTTTGTGCAGCCACTATACGATCCGTCGCCGCTTAATGCGGCCGTGCGCGAGTGGACTTCTAAGAACTTTCATCCGCAGATGTCAGGCAGCGCCCGTCTCAAAGCGTAGAGCTCTTCCCACGACCTTTTCTCACCCTCTACTTCAGGAGCGGGAGTTCCTAAAACCATCCGTTTCGTCAGGTTACCTTTTTTTCTTTATGGATAGAGGCGGAATATTCTGGAAGCAGCGCAGAAAATAGAATTCTAGGTATCACAGGATCGGTTTCCAATAATCAAATGGCGTTCAATTATGTTCCATGGCGTTTCACTTCTGGGCCAAATGCGAAATTTGCTCCGCTGAAAACTGTGCAAAAAATGCACCAAACGGCTGATTGCTGTGCAGTTGAACTACATATATGCTTTGTGCTACACGCTTGCGGAGGTTTTTAGGACGCTAGGGAGACTGGAATGAAGCGGATCTTTTGGATCGCTGGGGCTTTGATCATTGGGGCTGCCGTGGTTGGGTACCGGGAATATTCTCCGGGAAATCAGAAGAAATCGGAGGCTCAGTTAGAGGAAGGGGCGGGAAGATCCGATGGGGGACGGGGCGGAAGGAGATCGGGTGGTAGGTCCGGTCGCGGATCAGGGGGTAGAGGGGGCGGGGGTGGCTTGGTACCGATAACGGTGGCCAGCGTGGTGCGGAAGAGCATGCCAATCCAGCTTACAGCGGTTGCGTCTGTAGATCCCTACGCCACGGTATCCGTGAGGACTCAGACTACGGGCACGCTGATGCAAGTCCACTTCAAGGAGGGTCAGGATGTCAAGAAAGGGGATCTCCTCTTCACGATCGATCCCAGACCCTTTGAAGCTGCACTCAAACAGGCTCAAGCAGTCTTGGCCAAGGACATGGCTCTGTTGGCAAACGCGCGCGAGCAACTCCGGCGGTATGCGGAGCTAGTCAAAAAGCAGTATGTCTCCCAAGAGCAATATGACCAGATTCAGGCCAGCGCTAACGCCTCTGAGGCTTCCGTGGAGGCAGACCGCGCGGCTGTGGAAAACGCGAAAGTTCAGCTAAGCTACTGCTACATCTACTCCCCGGTGGACGGAAGAACGGGGGATCTTCTGGTCGACGAGGGCAACCTGGTCAGGACCAATGACGCTACCCCCTTTGTTACTATCAACCAGGTCACGCCAATCTTTGTTAGTTTTTCCGTACCGGAACAGTTCTTTACGGATATAAAGGATGGGCTGGCTCGGGGGAAACTCAAAGTTGAAGCGTTCATTCCACAACATGAAACTCGCCCCGAAGTAGGCGAGCTGACCTTCATCGACAATACTGTGGACAGGACCACGGGAACAATCAAGCTCAAAGGTACTTTCGCCAATCCCAACAGGCGGCTCTGGCCTGGCCAGTTCGTGAGGGTGGCTCTAACGCTCGCCGATCAGCCCAACGCCATTGTCGTCCCCTCTCAAGCCATTCAGACCGGGCAAGACAGACAACAAGTATTCGTTTTAAAGTCAGACTCCACGGTTGAACTGCGTCCGGTCATTGTCGCCCGGACTCTCAACAACGATACCGTTATAGAAAAGGGGCTCCAGCCTGGAGAGAAGGTCGTGACCGACGGTCAATTCCTATTGAATTCAGGAACAAAGGTTCAGGTCAAGGATGATAAGAAGGAAGCAGAGGTGGAGTCGTGAATATCACAGCGCCTTTCATCTACCGTCCGGTCATGACAACTCTCGTCATGCTGGGCATTCTCATATTCGGCATGATGGGATATCGCGCCCTCCCGGTGGCCGATTTGCCCACGGTTGATTTTCCGACCATCTCGGTGGACGCAAACTTAACCGGGGCCAGCGCGGACACGATGGCCTCTGCTGTCGCGACGCCGCTGGAGAAACAGTTCTCGACTATCGCCGGATTAGACTCAATGACCTCTTCCAGCACACTCGGGAGGACTCGGATTACGCTTCAGTTCAATCTAAACCGTAACATTGATGCGGCCGCCCAGGACGTTCAGGCCCAGATCGCGCGCACCTTAAGGGACCTGCCGTCGACAATGACCACTCCCCCCAGCTACCGCAAAGTAAACCCTGCCGCTGCGTCGATTCTTCACATCGCTCTGTATTCCGAGACTCTGGCGCTCTGGGCAGTTAACGAATACGCGGAGAATCTCTTGGCCCAGCGCATCTCGATGATCAGCGGCGTTGCTCAAGTGGACGTCCAGGGATCGCGCAAATACGCCGTGCGCATTCAGCTCGACCCGTCGAAGCTGGCGTCCCGCCAGATCGGCCTCGACGAAGTCCAAAATGCGATTCAACGCGGCAACGTGGACATGCCGATGGGAACCCTGGACGGCCCGTTCACGTCGCATACGTTGAGGGCGAACGGCCAGCTCACGAATGCGGCAGCGTATCGTCCATTGGTCATTACCTATAGAAACGGTTCTCCCGTCCGGCTGGAAGATCTCGGGACCGTGCTGGACAGCGTGGAGAACGACAAGAGCAGGGGCTGGTATAACGGGAAACCGGCGATTGTTTTACAGGTGCAGCGCCAGCCCGGTGCCAATGTAGTCGAGGTCGTCGATTCCGTTAAGGCAGTTCTGCCAGCTCTGCGCCAGCTGATTCCTCCTTCGGTGCAAATGGAAATTCTGTTCGACCGAACCGTGTCGATTCGTGAATCGGTCGATGACGTGCAATTTACTTTGATTCTGACCGTTGGCCTTGTCGTTCTGGTCATTTTTCTTTTCCTGCGTAACATCTCCGCCACTGTCATTCCCAGTTTGGCCTTGCCGATGTCGATCATCGGTACTTTCGCTGTGATGTATCTGTTGGGCTACAGCCTGGATAATCTGTCTTTGATGGCCCTGACCCTCTGTGTCGGATTCGTGGTGGATGATGCCATCGTCGTGTTGGAGAATATCGTCCGTCACATCGAGCATGGCGAGGGAGTCTTCGAAGCCGCGATCAAGGGATCTAAAGAAATCGCTTTCACGGTTCTATCGATGACCCTCGCTCTGGTCTCCGCTTTTATCCCGGTTCTATTC
>JBOHVR010000466.1:0-10602 GCA_050735755.1 Binatia bacterium | reverse complement strand
CGCAAGCGGGAGAGGTTAAGGCCGAAGTAGAAGACGACGGCCAGCCGTTCAATCCGCTGGAAGCGCCCGAGCCTGACACAACAAAACCCTTGAATGAAAGAACGATAGGCGGACTAGGAATCCACTTCGCACGCAAACTAGTGGACGGCTTCGAGTACAAAAGGCAGGGCGATAGAAACCTCATGGCCATGAAAAACAAGACGGAGGAGTCTTAGATCATGGAAATTAGCGAAGATCGAAAAGCTGACGTCGTCATATTGCTATTGTCGGGGAAACTCGATGCTACGACCGCAAAAACGTTCGAGGATAAAATCATCGGAGCGATCAACTCAGGAACTCGGCGCCTCGTTGTCGATCTTTCCCAGCTCGAATACATCAGCAGCTCGGGCCTGCGGGTCTTTCTCCTTGCGGCGAAGCGGCTCAATAGTGCAAACGGAAAGGTCGTTTTGTGCGCCTTGACAGATCATGTCCGGCAAGTTTTCGAATTGGCGGGTTTCTCGTCCATTTTTTCCATCTATGGGTCGCGCGACGAGGCAACCAAGAATCTTTAGTCGTGTTTCAGAAGCGCATAGCGGGCGTAAGCGAGCACAGCGATTAAAGCCACCGCTATGCTGACGGGTATCGGCTCAACTCATCCTAGTCCCCCAATAGAAAAAGCTGTCTAATATAGCTGAAGAACGCCAAGACAGATCAACAACCCGAGCGCCATTTTGTTTATCCAGAAGCTTTTGGCCATGATCAGCCTTTCTCCCTCGAACCAGGGTACCAGACTATCTAAGACTTTAGTCGTAAAATATCTATACTCTCCAGCCCTGTCTAGGTATTATTCTCACTATCTACTTGACAATGCGTCATTTTTGTTAACGTAATTATCTACGATCTAAGTCTTAGATAAAACAGGGCACTAATGTCGAGGATCCTGGTGAGTAGAAAAGACCCCAACGTTCAGGCACTGCTCGGTAAGCGCTTCCCGACAGACGACGTCTTTGTGGATGCCATGTCGCTCCCTGGACAAGCGCTGCAAAAGGTTAAGACGACAGGATACGACATTCTCATATGGGACGCCGTTGCAGCGGGGCGGAACAATCCGAGGGTCTCGAGCTGCTTGACCTGGTGACTAAAGACTCAAGCAAGACATACACGATCGTTGTGACCGATCAGAAAGGTACGCCTCTGCCCCTTGATCGCCTTAGGGCGTACGCGCATCGGACGGTTATGCGACCGGTGGCTGAAGATGAGATTTGCGCGCTGATCAGCGAGGCTTTGCATCAACAAGCCCAAAGAAACGGCGGCAACGGTGGAATAGCTATCCCGCTGGAGTTCGAGGGTATGCTGGGAATCAGCTTGCCGATGCGGGAAGTATTTCAGAGAATCCTTGAGGCTGCGTCAGAGGACATAGCCGTATTGATCACAGGTGAAACGGGGACAGGTAAAGATATGGTCGCCTCGGCCATCCATAAGCGAAGCCGGCGAAAGAATGGCCCTTATATCCCCGTCAATACCGGCGCGATCCCCTCCGAATTGATCGCGACCGAACTCTTTGGCCACGAAAAAGGCTCTTATACTAGCGCAGTTGAAACTGCCAAAGGGCGTTTCGAGGAAGCCCATAGGGGGACCATCTTCCTCGATGAGATCAGCACGATCAACGAGAAGGCACAAGTGAGTCTTCTTAGAGTGCTGGAAACCAAGACCTTTCGGCGCGTCGGAGGAGAGAAAGAGATCTGTGCTGATGTTCGGGTCATCGCGGCGACTAACGAAAATCTGGAAGAGGCAGTCAAACAGAAAAGATTCAGAGAGGACCTTTTCTACCGTCTCGAGGTTTTCCATATTCATGTCCCGGCTCTTCGGGAGCGTCCGGGGGGCGTCGCATTCCTGACCAATCATTTCCTCCCTCATTTCAACAGGATTTATAAGAAAAAAGTGCGTGCCGTCGCCGCAGAAACTTGGCGTTGTCTCAGGGCTTACTCTTGGCCGGGCAACGTAAGGGAATTGAAAAATGTTATTCAACGTGCCGTCCTGATGGCCAAGGGAGAAGAGCTGACGCCTGACCTGCTCCCACTGAGAATTCGAGTTTCGGCCACTGCGGAAACGAACGCCGCGGGCCAACAGTTTCCGATTCATGCGGGCATGACCCTTAATGCGGTAGAGAGAGAATTTATCCTGATGAGTCTCGCCTCGACTCAAGGGAACAAGAAAGAGACCGCCCGGCAACTCGGAATCAGCCGGCGGGCATTTTACGACAAGCTCAGAAAGCACGGCATAGCGTACCACAGTAGAAAACGGCTCCGTGCGCTTGCGTTAAGAAGCGCGCCAGGCGTGTATGTGTGAAGTATCTACACATTCACCCGATAAATGTGCGATTTTATGCACACTCACTAGCCTCTCGCATCGGCCTGATCCTCACAACATTCTTTAGAAATTTTACACTTACCTCCTCCTATCGAGTGTTCGCCATTTCTGGCACTCTGGTTGCTCTTACGGGAAAGCCCGCTATCGATGGCAAGGAATACGAGAAAGATTTTTCTCACGGAGTAAAGTCATGAAACCTACCTTTTCTGTATCAATCGTTTTTGCCAGTGCTTTGGTGTTCTCCGCGATGGCCGCGGATGTGGCCGCGGCAAAGCCATCGTTACTCGAAGCTAAGAAAGAGGCCGGGGCAAATGGCTATATCTTTGAGACCAGCCACGGCGAAATTGTGGCCAAGGCTAAGAAAGAGGGCCAATTGCGCGTGCTGACCACCATGGACTCCGATCTCACCGAGGCCATGATCAAAGCGTTCAACGAAAAGTACCCGTCCATCAAGGTAAGCTTTGCCGATCTCGGCTCGGTGCAAGACGCCCAACGCTATCTGCTGGAGTTGAAGGCGGGCCGAGGCGCGGATTGGGACGTTGCCCGCTTGTACACGGAGTTTTACGAGGATTACCTCCCGTTTCAGAAAAAATTCGACATCCTCGGTATGGCCAAAGGCGAAGTGCTCAACGTCCCGGCCGAATTGATAGATCCCAAATCTCGTAACGTCGTTACCATGAGCAGCAACATGAACGTGGTGGCCTACAATAAGAGTTTGATCGCAGAGAACAAGGTTCCCGACCGCTGGCAAGATTTCCTCAAACCGGAGTTCAAGGGCAGAAAATTTGCCGCTGATATACGCCCGGTTCCGCTGGCAGTGCTAGTGCCTGCGTGGGGATTAGAAAAGGTTCTCGGTTTCGCCAAGCAAATAGCAGCTCAGGATCCGATCTGGGTGCGCGGGCATACCAGAAACCTGACCGCGGTTCTCGTAGGAGAGTATCCGCTCTTTCTGGGACCTAATTTCGGCGCCTCTAAAAGAGTGCAGGGCCGCGATCCCAAGAAGGTCCTCGGCATCAAGATCCTGGAGCCGGTGCCCGTCCGGCTGCACGAAGCCTATGGAGTTCTGCAAACCGCGAAAAATCCTTATGCCGGTCTTTTGTGGCTAGAGTTTGAAGCCACGCCCAAAGGACAAAAGATCATGGACCAATACTGGCCTTTTGGCGCCTCAGTGTTTTCACCCGGATCGGCGCAAGAAGAGCTGACAAAGGGAAAGAAGCTTTCCGTTGTCGACTGGAATCACTACAAGAAGCTCGATGAGCATGTGGAAAAAATCGTCGCCGCGTACGGTTTTCCGCAAGTCCAGAAGAAATAGCAACGCATAGAAGTCATCCGGCGGAATCTCTAACGCCGGAGTAATTCGATCGGCGACGGCTTCGATAGCAGGAGGGCGAATGAAAAAATCGACTGTGCTCGGGTTAGGATTGATTGCACTACTTTGCATGGTCTCTTCTTTGCCGGCGGCCTCGGCTCAACCGAAACGCGGCGGCACGATCGTCCTCGGGATCAGCAAAGAGCTTGCGCTGATGAATCCATTGGTGAGCACAAGCTCAACCGAGGGGAGAATTCGCGAGCTGATGTTTGAGCCGCTGCTCGCTTTGGACTTAAAGGGAGCTATTCAACCGCGGCTTGCCGAGTCCTGGGAGATAGCCGAGAACGGCAAGCTTTATACGTTTAAGCTCCGCCAGGGTGTCAAATTCCATAACGGCAAGGAGCTGACTGCCGACGATATCAAATTCGCTATAGACTACACGATGAATCCCAAAAATGGAGCCTACGGGTTTGATGACTTAAGCGCGGTCCAGCGGGTGGAGGTTGCCGATAAGCACACTCTCAAGATCCATCTATAACACCACAATCCGATATTCCTTACTTTGCTTGCGGACATTCGGTCTTTCTCCGCTATTCCCAAGGAATCTCTGCCAGAGGGAATCAGGAAACCCTCCACGTTTCCCCCCGGAACCGGGCCGTTCAAATTCGTCGAGTGGATTCCCGGCCAACGCATCGTCTTCGAGCGCTTTGATGAGTACTGGGGACACAAGGCTTACGTTGACCGTGTCGTTATGAAGGCTATTGGCGATGCCACGGTTCGCTTCAATGCGCTGCAGGCGGGCGACGTCGATATCATCGAGCGCACTCCTTACGAATGGGTAGGGCAGATCGTGCAGGGCAAAATCAAAGGCATCGCTTACGCCAAAGCGGCCCGGGCAGGCGCGCGAAATCTCGAATTTAACGTCGTCGATCCGCCCTTCAAGAATAAAAAACTTCGTTTGGCGGTAGCATACGCCGTGAACAAGAAGGAAATTCTGCAGGCGGCGTATTTCGGGCTCGCCGACCCCACCGATCAGCGATTCCCGGAGGGACATGTGTGGCACTTTGACATTCCGACGCCACAGTACAATCCGGATAAGGCCAAAGCTTTTCTGAAGGAAGCTAACTACAAGGGTGAAACGCTCGAGCTTATGGGCAACCGGGGAGAGGTCGCAGACATCGAAGGCGCTACGATTCAGGCACAGCTTAAGAGAATCGGAATCAAGGTACAAATAAAGATTTTAGAGCGTGCTTCTGCTCTCGAGGCGCGTCGCCAAGGAAAGTATATGTTCAAGCTCGCGGGCGGCAGCGACTACCCGGATCCGCTTCCTGCTTATCAAGAATACATGTGCGAGCCCGATCCGAGAAAACGGCGTCTTAATGAAAGCGGTTATTGCGACAAGCAGTATGACGCGCTGCTGAAAAAGGCAGAGGCGGAGGTGAACCCAGAAAAACGACGGGCTCTGTTTAAACAGGCCGTCACCATGCTTGCAGAAGACGTTCCGATTCTTCCGATCGGTTTTACCCCACGATTTTTCACTTTCCGCGACCGTGTCAAAGGCTTCGTCACGAATGCGAGCGGCGATTTTCAACCCTGGGGCGCTGGTTTGAGCCGCACCTGGATAGACAAGTAGCCAAAACAGGGAGAGCTTTATGAAAATCGTAAAGGAATTTGGGTCGGTCACTCTTTTGGGTCTGATTCTCGGTTTTGTTCTCTCTCCCTCGCCCGCAGCTAGTGAGACCATCGAGGAGGTTTACAAGAAGGCGCTGAAGGAAGGAGGTTTTGAACTGTTATTGTACGCTCGCTCAGATTTATGCCATGGGTGGCCGGACACCAGCCCATCCAAAGGTCGAACCCACTGAGGAAATCCGGCCGAAAACCATCTACGCCGTTGGCGCCGATGACATCAAACGTTTTCCAAGTACGAGAAGATTTGGAAGGAGATTTTCAAGCTACGCTAATGCCAAGCATTGGTGGGATCCTCCTTCAAATGCTCTCACTGGTTACGGAACATGCATTTGAGAGGAAGCCGGGATTTGCTTGTGACCTACCAACCAACAGTTAGTAGGTTGGCTAAGCGCTATCGCAAGCGTTGTTTTTGCTGCCTCAGCGAGCCCTGATCTAATGAAAAGCCAAGTCTCAACGAGGCGCAAGCGGTATTGAGCGCGTCTAATCATCCGCATGCCGCGCTTTTGTGGTTGGAGTTTTTTGCTCTCCAGAGGGGTAGTAGCTCATCGGTTGAGTGTTAGAGGAGACTCACGGGTCAATGACATAGAAAAGGGAGACTCCTATGCAGAGGAAATTCAAAAATCTCAGCTGCATGTGCCTCGCGGCCGTGGCGATCTTAGCCTCTCAGTTAGCCCTCGCAGCCACCGGGGAGGGGATCGCCCTCTATCGCGGCAAGGACCGACAAGCGAAACTTGAGGAGGGGGCGAAGCGGGAAGGCGAGGTCGTGTGGTATACCTCGTTTCAGGCAGATGACGCCAACCGGTTCATTCAACTGTTTGAGAAACGGTATCCTTTCGTAAAGGTCAACCTCGTACGCCTCACCTCCGAACGGGTTCTCCAGCGCTATCTGATGGAATTTCAGGGCAACACCTTTCTTGCTGATATCGTCGACACCAATGACTTCCAAATGGAGTTGCCGCGGCGAAAGGGCACTCTGCAGCCTTATTACACTCCATCCGTGGAGAGATTCGATAAACGATTCCTTCAGCCCCAAGGTTATTGGGTGGCGAGCCGGCTCACGATGATCGTGAATGGCTTCAACACGAGGATGGTGAAGCCAAGCGAAGTTCCAAAGACCTACGAGGATCTATTGGACCCAAAGTGGATGGGAAAGATGTCGCTGGAGCGTGAGCAGACCGAATGGTTCATGGCCCTTATGGAACACTGGGGAGAGGAAAAGGGAAAGGTCTTTTTTCAAAAACTCGGGGGGCAAAAGCCCACGATCCGAAGTGGGCACACGCAAATGGCACAGTTAATTATCGCCGGCGAGGATCCGATGTCGCCAAACGCCTACAGTCATCACTTTCCCCGGGCGCAGAGAAAGGGCGCGCCGGTGGATTGGGTGAATCTGGAGCCCGTTATCGGCAAGGGCATCGTGTCGGCGCTTGCGAAGAACGCTCCCCACCCTCACGCGGCGATGCTTTTCCTGGATTTCTTTTTCAGCTCAGAGGGAGGGCAAAAGGTTGTTCATGAGGCTAACCGCATCCCGACGCATCCGGATCTCGTCCCCGACCCGCCTAAACTACGGCAAGGTTTTGATTTCATCATTATCGACCCGGTCAAGTACATGGATAAGATTCACGATTACGAAAAGCTGTGGCGGGAATGGATCACAAAAGGTTGATCGCGACGCAGGTACGAGTCTTTTCACAATGAGGAGGAAAATCATGGCAGTAAAACACGGCTCGATCCTTCCAAGCATCATTGCGTTCGTGTTTTCGGCCGGCATGTCTACGGTATTCAGTTCTGATACTCGCGCAGCGGACAAGCTCACAATGGAGTCCATCATCAAAGGAGCAAAGAAAGAAGGAAAAATCTCGTGGGGCACCAACCTGCAAGAGCACGAAGTCGTGAAGTTAAACAAGGCCTTTCAGAAAGAATATCCCTTCATTAAAGAGGTTTCCTACAGTCGGGTGCGGGGCGCTGAAGAGCACGAGCGGATCCTGTCAGAGATGCAGGCTGGAACTTATCCTTATGACATGCTCCATGTGCAGGATGAACTTATCGCCCGGTACACGGACCTGGGGTTCCTTATGGACCCTGTGGACTGGAAGGGTCTCTTTGGAGTCGATCCCAGAATGATGCATCCGAAAGGTTTCGGGATCGCCGTGGGGAATAATCCGACAGGCATCGCTTACAACAGAAGGAAAGTCCCAAAGGAGCGTGTGCCTACGAAGTGGTCGGATTGCTATGACCCATTTTTCAAGGGGAAGGTCTCGGTCGATGTGCGCCCAAGCAACATGCACTCTCTTATCGCCGGTTATGGGGAAGAATGGACCTTAGATTTTGCCAGGAAGTTGGCTGCCAACGAACCCCGGTGGATCAGGGGAAACACCCAGGCGATTCTTTTAGTAGCCGCGGGTGAAGTTCTCATATCGTGTCCAGGTAGCCATGGCTCTTGGTACAGACAGGCGTCGCGCAAGCCGAATTTTCCCGTGGAGTTCGTGTTCCCTGACGGACCTGTACTTGCCGGTCGAGACCTTCTGCTTTCCCCCCTGAAAGGCTCCGTCCATCCTAATACGGCCCTACTGCTTACCGGCTGGGTCGCCGCCAAGGGTGTAACCTATCTAGACACGGGGCGCGATAGTCTCTTTCACCCCGGAACAAAGCTAGGAGCGAAGTTCAAGCAAACCAATAGAGAAATCAAGATTCAAAGCTGGGAAGATATTGCCCTGACAAACCAGAGGACAAGGAAAATTCTGGAGGTCTGGGGATTTCCCAAGCCAGGCAAATAAGTTAAGGAAAGACGTTGGGGATAGAATCAAGCTACCTTCTCCTAGGACAAGCCGTAGATAAAACTTAAAGGAGCATAATCATGGCTGGAAAGCGAATCATTGTTGCGTTCCTGTTTTTTGTTGTGGCTGGCATGGTACCAGCATTCATCCCTGCGGTTAAGGCCGCAGATAAGCTCACAATGGAAGCGATCATCGCGGGGGCGAAGAAGGAAGGCAAGATCTCGTGGGGGACCAACCTTCTGGAGCATGAGGTCGTGAAGTTGAACGAAGCCTTTCAGAAGGAGTATCCGTTTGTCAAAAAGATTGCCTACAGCCGGGCTCGCGGAGGCGAGGCCGCCGAGCGCGTCTTATCCGAAATGCAGGCGGGAACTTATCCCTACGACCTCATCCATATTCAAGAAGAACTCACTGACCGGTATCGCGATCTCGGGTTCCTCATGGACCCGATAGACTGGAAAGGCCTTTTTGGCGTCGATAAAAGAATGATTCACCCGGCCGGGTTCGGGGTATCAGTGGGAAATAACCCCGCCGGTATCGCTTATAGCATAAGGAAGGTCCCAAAGGAGCGTGTGCCGACAAAGTGGTCCGACTGCTATGACCCGTTTTTCAAGGGAAAGTTGTCGGTCGACGTGCGTCCGGATCACATGATCTCTGTCTGGGAGGGTTATGGCAAGGAGTGGACTTTGGATTTTGCCAAAAAATTGAAAGCCAACGATCCCAGATGGATCAGAGGCAATACCCAAGCGACGCTTCTGCTGGCGGCGGGTGAAATTCTCATTTCGTGTCCGGCGAGCCGGGGCTCGTGGTACAGGCAAGCCTCGGCCAAGAAAAATTTTCCTGTCGGCTTTGTTTTGCCCGAGGGGCCCATTGTTGCCGGTCGGGACCTTTTGCTTTCGCCCATGAAGGGCGCCGGCAGCCCTTATACTTCGATATTGCTGACGGGGTGGATCGCGGCCAAGGGCGTGACCTATTTGGACACAGGCCGCGAGAGTTTGTTACACCCGGGCACAAAGCTGGGGAAAGAGCTCAAGGAAAAGAATAGCGAGATCAAGGTCCAAAGTTGGGACTCAGTCAAAACCTCTGCGGAGCGGCAACAACAGATCCTGGCGGTGTACGGATTCCCGAAGCCGAGCAAATAACCCTAGCCGACGATCGGTGTACGGAGAGACTGGATGGTTTCTATCGCCAAGAGGCTCCCGGCGGTTCTGAGCCAGGGCACAAAGTTCAGCGCCAGCAACGTCATTTTGGTCGCGGCCGTCATCTGCGTGGCTTGGCTCATCGTTGTGCCCATGGTTTTGCTGTTTTTGAATAGCTTGCGGGTCGGTCCACCATCGTTTTTTGGCGGCGAATTGACCTTAAGAAACTACATAGCAGCCTTTACCCATCAGCATTTCTTCGGCGCTCTGACTAACACGGTGATCTTCTCTGGCGTGGCAAGTCTGGGCTCTCTCACAACCGCCATCGTCTTCGCCTGGCTCATCGAACGTAGCGACATGCCGTTTCGCAACGCTGCCTGGGTTGCGATGCTGCTCCCTCTGGCCATGCCGGGGATCATCTTTGCCTTGAGCTGGATGCTCCTCCTATTGCCCGAGATAGGTCTTATCAATGTCGCCCTGCGGTGGGTTTGGGGGCTGTTCGGTTTCTCCATCGAGGGCGGCCCCCTGGACATCCAGTCATTGTGGGGCATGATTTTTCTCGCCTGGCTAAGGGGAGTAGGTACCATCTTTCTCCTGCTCGTAGGCGTGTTTCGTATGATGGACCCACGCCTCGAGGAGGCCGCTCGTTTGTCGGGAGGAAGCCCGAGGAGAGTGCTTCGGAGGGTGACCTTACCGTTGCTCGGGCCGGCCATTCTCGCCGCCGGCATCTACTCGTTCGTGGACAACATGGACTCTTTCGAGGGACCGCTTGTGCTCGGCCTTGCGTCGGGCATCTTCGTGCTCAGCACGTTGATTTATTTCACCGCCCGATATAGCGCTCCGTTCGATTATGGGTTGAGCGCGGCCTATGCGGTTTTTTTCATGGCGGTGATGGCGTTTCTCGCGATGTTCTATATTCGTATGATCCGGCGGGCAGAGCGCTTCGCTGTCGTCACGGGCAAGGGGTTTCGGCCGGTCAGGTATAAACTCGGCAAATGGCGCTTCTTAGCCCTGGGATCATTCGCTTGCTATTTCGTGCTGACGATCCTTGCCCCTTTGTTGGTTTTGATCTGGGCGTCTCTTCTTCCTTTTTACGAGTTGCCGTCGTTTGAGGCGCTGCGGTACATATCCCTCGACAATTACATCGCGGTCGTCACCAATCCTAGATTTACTCGAGACCTCATCAACACCCTCGTTGTGGCCATCGGAGCGGGAACCCTCACCTTGCTGGTCGCTTTTTTGATCTCCTGGGTCGCCGTACGCACGAAACACAGAGCGCGGTTTTTCCTTGACGGTTTGACGTTTGTCTCGTACGCCATTCCTGGGATCGTGGTTGCCCTGGCGC
>JBOHVR010000465.1:0-4236 GCA_050735755.1 Binatia bacterium | reverse complement strand
AAATAGAGCGACACCACAAGCGATTGCGGTATTGAGAAACAAAAAGCGGTGCTGCTTGTCGATCAGAAAAATGGGCTGGTCTAAGATCCCCGTCACCCACTCGATCATGCGTCCCGTAAAGATTTCCACGGCGAGCACAACGAAGAGAAGAATCTGAAAGCCATGATAGATCAGCCAGCCCCGGGCAATTCTTGTTTCGGGATTGCGCGCCAGCGTTTGAGCCAACGGTAAGAGAGTAACGGGCAGCAACGTCGAACCTAGCAGTGTCAGGGCCGCACCTCGAAGCGATGTGGAAGAATCGAGAACAAACAGTAAAGATCCTAACTCAAAGACAACCAGAGACAGAAGCGAAAGCACAAAGAAAATGGCTGATTTGGCGGCCTTTGCCTTGAAGGAGACATAAAGACACAGGCCCAGCAAAAGCACCAGGTTAAGTAAAGGAAGGATCGTGACGATTTCCATAGGACCGCGAAAAGAGATTTCCCTTCAATGCGTGTGTGAGCACCGCAATTTTAGTGCCACTTCAGAGGGGTAAACCCTGGCTAAATCCCGGACTAATGGCTACGTGTCGACAGCCCGTCGGGCAATCATTCCCGAATGGGACTTTTCGGCAAATCCAGAAGGGCAAAAGAGAGAGGGCGGTTTTAAGCTGATCCGGTCGCTCAAGAATCATTCACGACAACCTCGATGACCGACGGCTTTTGGAAATCCAGCGCTCGGCGCAGGGCGGGTCGAATTGCCAAAGGATTATCAATGCGTTCTCCATGCCCGCCGAGAGATCCGGCTACGTCGGCAAAGTTCGGGTAGGGATGATCCACGCCGATGCAACGCCCCGCATAAAGCCGGACCTGCGCTGCCTTTGCCTGCGCGTTGCACCCATTCCTGACGACAATGACTACGATAGCGATGCCATGCTCCACAGCCGTGGCAAAATCGCTTAGCGCGGCGCCGAACTGGCCATCGCCCAGAATGGCGAGCGCCGGCCGATTCGGCAATGCGAGTTTGGCGCCCAAAGCGAAAGAAAGATGAGACCCGGAGACCGGAAAATCGTCGGATTCAACGAGCGGAAAGAAAGAACCCTTGAGGCAATACTTCCACAGGAGCTCGCCAAAGATGATAGCATCACGGCCAACTTCTTCGACGACGTCCTTGAGCAGCCGCAGGCGCCGGATGGGGACATCGCTCGATCGCGCGAGCCGGGTCCACTCGTTGATCCAGAGTTCTCGTCGCTCCCACACTTTCTGGATCCTTTGAATGACCCGCGAAGGCCATTTTTCAGCTCCTATTTGCCGCAAGAATGATAGGATCTGCGTGAGAACCGCCTTGGCGTCACCCGCGATCCCTATTGCCAGCGGATAGTGGCGGCCCAGTTGTGCGGGATCGATATCCACTTGGATAAGTCTTGCGGTGGAGGCAAGAAGATTGCGCGAGAAACCAAAGGTGGTCCGGTCATTAAAACTGCAACCGAGAGAGATCAAGACATCGGCCTCCGCCACCGTTTGCACGGCGATGCGATTGTTTTCACAACCCAGTCGTCCGATCGACAGGGGGAAATCATCGGGCACGACTCCAGACTTGCTGCTCGACGTGACGATCGGAGCGAATAGGAACTCAGCTAGCTCCATAGCTTCCGAACCTGCCCGAGACCAGATGCTCCCCCCTCCCAAGAGAATGACCGGGCGCTGCGCCGCAACGAGGATTTCACAGGCCCGGCGAATCGTGTCGAGGTCCCCCACCGGGACTGCTTGAGAGACAAACTGAGTGTAGTGTCGAAGCTTCTCGGGAGTTTCGGCGGTCATCAAGTCTGATGGGATGGCGCAGAACGCGGGTCCCTTTCTGCCACAAACGGCGCTTCGGTAAGCCTGCTCCAGAGTCTCAATTACCGAGTGAGCGCTGTGAACTCGAGCGGCGAAACGGGTGACCTTTTCAAAAACCACTTGTTGCGGCCATGTCCGGGTCACTGAGTCTCTCTTGGTTAGATAGGTCGACGGAAGATCGCTTGATATCAGGAGCACGGGAGACCCGTCGGCATAAGCCTGGACCATGGCGGCAAAGGTCTGCGCAGACGCCGGACCGCCGGAGAGCAACGCTACTGCAGGGGCGCCGTTCGTGCGAGCGTGGCCATCAGCCATCAGCACCGCGGCCTCTTCTCGGTAGGTGGCGATAAACTTTAGTGCAGGTTCTGCGGCAATAGAGTCCAGGAGGGGCAGGATTCCTTCGCCAACTTTGCCAAAAACGAAATGGAAATCTTGGAGTTTAAGAAACTCGCTAACGGCATGATAAACAGGAGTCATCGCATGGACAGAAAGAAATCCACATCGCCGTCCTGGCTCGCGCAAAACTTGTTCCAACTTTTCCAAGTGCGCATCAGCAAAGCAAAATCCCGGTTGCTCTCGTTTGAGCTGGCATGGAATTTGTAAAAAAACCTTACAGAGAAAACTGACAAAGGGGAGCATGGCGGAGCTTTTGAGAAGGGAAACGCGCTGAAAACACAGCAATTCCTCCGGATCAAAGCGGCAGTGGAGCCAAGTGTAAAGATTTATAACAACAAGCTTGACTTTTTATACACGAAATGAAACTGTGTATGCGCTTTATGTCATTCCTGCGACGCCACTTTTGCCAGATTTGTCTAATCTTACCTTAGGAGTGACATAGTGGCGGAATCAGCTCGCAATTTTTCAGTTATCCATGGGAAGACAAGTACTTTAGCGGAAACTTCAGAGGTGGAGAATCCTTCCAGGTCCGCTCCATTGCTGGATGCGGCACCTTTTCCGGCAGAGTTCCTGAAAACGCTCCCCTGCATCGTTTACCAATCTGCGGCCTCAGGGCAACTGACGTTTATTTCTGAGAACGTCGCGGAACTGCTTGGCTTTGAGTCTCAAGAGCTTTTGGGAACTACTCTGTGGGAGAGCGTCTTCCCTGCGGATGTGGATCTTTTTCGCCAAACTCTCAAGGATTTAGATCAAGTGCGGTCGGTGACACTGATTCACCGCCTTCTCAATCGGTCAGGCTTGCCGGTCTGGGTTAATCACGGTTTGCAGAAAGTAAGTGCCGACCAGGGATATATCTTTCGCGGCTGCCTGTTGGCAGTCGGGGAAGATCTCAAGGTGCGAGAGCTAGGGCAAAGCGCCGTGGAGCGCTTTGTCCACAAGCTGGGTAATCATTTTACGCTATTGCACGTCGTATTGGGTTCGCTGCGACGCGTGCTTCCGGCTTCTCGAGAGACCGATGTCCTACATGAAACCGTGGATCGCGCCATCCAGCTGACGCGCAGCTTCTCTGAGTACAATCAACGACCAAGTTGCTGGCTGGAATCGGTGGAAATAACCCAGGTGCTGGAGGAAGCGTTGATGCGGGTTAAACCCGCGTTCATGGAAAAACAGGTACTGTTGCAGGAGCGGCTTGATGATTCTTTAGAAACGGTATCTGTACCGGGGGATCCTTTTTTGTTGGAACTCGCCATAGGTCATATTTTGCAAAACGCACTGGAAGCCACGCCCAAGGAAGGCAAGGTCACTCTTGACGCCTGGGCGGAATCCTCCCAGGGAGCCCGCGCCGTTGTCAGGGTGCGCATTCGCGACACAGGCGCCGGAATGGAAGAAGAGAACCTGTGCCAGGTATGGACCCCTTTCTTTACGACCAAAGAAGCGCACGAAGGCCTAGGTCTTACCATGGCACATCGCTTCGTGGAATTGCATTGCGGTATCTTGCAGTTGAGTAGCCAAGCCGGCAAAGGTACCGAAGTGAAGATCGCACTCCCGGCAGATTCAAGGCCGCAGCGCTAAGATAACATCCGTTCCCTATTTCCTGCCATTATGTACAGCATCTTGATTGTTGAAGATCACGATCGTCTTAGAGAGCAGCTGGCCAAATTTTACGAACAAGAGGGCTACCGAGTTGCCACGGCGGGTAGCGGCGAGGCGGCAGCCGAAAGGCTTTCTAAAGATCAGTTTGCGATTGTTTTGTCCGACGTGAAGATGCCTGGAATCGATGGCTTTCAGCTTACCCGTCACATACGGGAAAAGTATCCCCAAACCGATGTGATCTTGATCACGGCTTTTGGCAACGTTAAAGACGCCGTCGAAGCGATGAAACTGGGGGCCAGTGATTATATTACCAAGCCTTTCCAGCCCGAAGCGATCCGGTTCGTTAGCGAGAAACTGATTGAGAAACGCCGCCTTCTGGAGGAGGTGCGCGAGCTCCGTCAACTTGTTAGGGACGAGTACAGTCTTGAAG
>JBOHVR010000464.1:0-5194 GCA_050735755.1 Binatia bacterium | reverse complement strand
TCAACATATCAGTAACCGTGTAACTTCCCGCAGGCAGACGCGAAAGTTTCGCCAGCTCCTCTTCGGCGAGGGCTTCCGTTATGAGGATATCGTCTTCGAGGATCCAGAGGCGGACTTGCTGGATGTTCGCCTGCAGAAGCGCCAAGCTTTTTTCGCTCTCCTCCAATTCCAAGCGCGAAATGAATTCCTGCTCCAGGAGCCTTCGTTTCACTTCCACATCGTCTGTTTGCCTTTGAAGATCGCGTTCGTAAATCGAGAGGAGTTTGGTCAAGCTCCCGCGCGACGCTTTCGTTGTCCGGAGCACTTCGGCGCGCAGCCTTGCCAGTTCGGCATTACTCCAGGCCGGATTCCCGGCTCGCGCAGCCGGGGCCTTGCCTTGCTTTGGGCGCGGCTCGGCTGCGCCGCTCACGTAGGGCAAAAGAAACACGAGGAAGGCTAGCAAGCGCAGAATCGCCACCGCATGAATCCGACATCGGCGCGTTGCGGGCCGAAGGTTCTTAATCGATGAAGCGGTAGGCGTTCCTAACATACTGCGCCACCATGCGCTGGGTATTAAAAAACGCTCCGTTCAGCGCAATCGAGGAACGCATGACCCGGGCAAACTCCTCTGGCATCTGATAGAAGAGAGGCAGGATGACATGTTCCAATTTGCTATAGAGGGAATCGCTCTCGGTCGCGTGATTTGAGCCGTCACCTTCGATGGCCCAGCCGGTGACCTGTTCCAGATGGCCTTCAATCCACCAACCGTCCAAGACGCTTAGACTGGGAACGCCGTTGAGCGCTGCTTTCATCCCACTGGTTCCTGATGCCTCCTGTGGTCGTAGCGGAGTATTCAGCCACAGATCCACGCCGGCGCAGATAGCTTGTCCCAGAACCATATCATAGTTCTCCAGATAGACGACCCGAACATGGTTTCGCAACGCGGCGGCGGCCTCGAACACCCGGCGAATCATCAGCTTACCGTCTTCGTCACGCGGATGGGCTTTTCCGGCGTAAATCACCTGAATGCCGCCCATACGCTGGGCAATACTTTTGAGCCGGTCGATGTCGGAAAACAACAAATCCGCTCGCTTATAGGCGGTGGCGCGCCGGGCAAAACCCACGGTCATCCGGTTCTCATCAAGCTCGGCCCCCGTCCTCAGCCGCACCTGGTTCAGGAGTTCTCTCTTCGCTTTCAGGTGCGCGGCGCGAACCTCGCCGAGCGGGATTTGGATGGCAAAGCGGAGATAAATGTTATCGCGCCGCCACTCTGGAACACAACGATCATAAAGCTGGCTAAACGGTTCCGATACCCATGTCGCCGCATGGACTCCGTTGGTGATGACACTTACACGATAGCCGGGAAACATCTCCCGGCAAACCTCTCCGTGGCGCATCGACACCGCGTTGGCATAGCGAGAAAAATGTAACCCCAGGGTAGTCATGTTGAGGTTACCGCCGGTATGACAGCCCGCTTTTTCGAGCGCGGCGATCCGTTCCGTACCCACGATCTGGCGCACCATGTCCAGCGGAAACTGATCGTGACCGTAGGGAACGGGAGTGTGGGTCGTGAAAACACATTGCTTTCGCACCTCTTCCACACTGCCGTCCGCAACCGCGTCAAGGAGTTCTCCCTCGGCGCGAAGCTCGAGCAAAGCTAAAGGGACAAAAGCGGCGTGCCCTTCATTTATGTGATACACGCTGATGTTGGAAAAACCCAACGCATGCAGCATCGCCACTCCCCCAAATCCCAGAACCACTTCCTGACAAAGGCGGTAACGTTGATCGCCTCCGAACAAATAATCGGTTAGCTCACGGTCGCGCGGATCGTTTTCCGGCAGATCCGTGTCCAAAAAGACAATCGGGACCGTATGCCCGTCGACGCCTCGGATCGGATACTGCCATGCTCTTACCCGCACCTCGCGTCCTTCAATGGATACCGATACCCGAGCAGGTAACGACTCCAGAAAGTTCTCCGGCGACCATACGGCAGGATTTTCTGATTGATTTCCGAGCTCATCCAGGCGTTGGTCGAAATATCCCTTGCGGTGCAAAAGGGTCAGACCCACCATGGAAATGCCGAGATCTGCGCCGCTGCGAAGCGTGTCGCCAGACAAAACGCCCAGGCCGCCACTATAGGTCGGCATACTGGGCTCGACCGCCACATCCATAGAAAAGTAGGCTGCAGTCATGGTTGCTTTCACATACGCACCCTTAAAAGAACCCTTTTCAGATCCAAACGCGGACATGCAAGAGAAAGGACCTAAGCAACGGCTATGCCAAGGACCTAACTTGGCTTGATTGCTCCCAGGCGTTTGTTAAGTTTTTTGACAGTCTTGTGAAAATACTTTACAAGCCAAAACTTAGGAAGCTTTGAACTAATGGAGCTGGGTGCAGAACTGCCTGAAGACGCTGGTCACAGACTTCATCAGGACATCCGTGACAGAATGAAGGACAAGCGAATGCGGACTGTCGCTGGACCCGAGCAGCTAAGCTATACTGCCGTTAACACTGATCTTTGCACCAGAGATTTCGCCAGACCGACCTTGTAACCATTGTCTTTCATCGGCGTAGCGCCTTCCAATGCAATCTCACTCGCTTTCCGCGCCGTGCCTTCGTCGAGCCCTTTGCCGCGCAGGAACTCCTCCGCTTTCGCCGCCCGCCATGGGATCGGTGCCACGCCTCCCAGAACAACGCGCGCATCCTGACAAATTTCGCCGCGGCGCTGGACTACAGTGGCGACGCTGACAATGGCGTGGTCCCATGCTTGGCGCTCGCGGACTTTGTGATAAAAACCTTTGCTCCCCACTTTTGGGTAAGGAACCTGTATCTCGGTGACGATTTCGTCGGGAGCAAGAATATTTTCCCTTTTGAAATCGACGCGCGGTAGGACGAAAAACTTTTCCAACGGAATCACTTTCTCTCCGGCAGGACCAACGACCTTTATCCGGGCATCCAACGCGATCAGCGCCGGCGCGACATCCGAGGGATGCGCGATGTAACTCGGACCGCCGCCCAAGATAGCGTGAAAGCGGTTGTCGCCGGCAACGGCGTAACAAACCTCGCCGCCCTTGCGCAAGCAGGTAAAGCTCGCCGAGCGAAAGTACCAGCAAAACGGGCGCTGGCAGATATTGCCGCCGATCGTGCCGGCGTTACGGATTTGCGGCGACGCCGCTTCACCGGCCGCGGCGGAGAGAATCAACAGCTTTTCCTGAACCGCTTTGTGCTCCTCAATCTCGCTGAGCGTTGTCAACGCCCCCATGCGAAAGCCACTTTTTTCTTCCCGGACGTAGCTTAGCCCTGGAATCGATTTTAGATTAACTAGGTAGTCCGGAGTGGCGACGCGATCCTTCATCAACTGGAGGAGCTCGCTTCCTCCGGATACGGGCAAAGCTTTCTTCCCCTGCTGGCGCAACTTCTGCAGCGTTGCCACCGCTTCTTTCACGCTTTTAGCATCGATATTTTCAAAACTTTTCATAACGTCCCTCCTGGATCAGACGTGAAGTGCGCGCAGAATCTTATCCGGAGTGATGGGCAGTTCTTTAAATCGCCTGCCCGTGGCGTTGAAGATGGCATTTGCGACAGTCGCTACGGCAGGCGTGATCGGCGGCTCCCCGACAACTTTGCCGCCGAAAGGACCGTAGGGGTCATAATTCTCGATGAAGATGACCTCGACCTCCGGAATCTCCAGATGGGTAGGAACCTTGGCGTCGCGGTAGTTGGGATTGAGCGGAATCGCCGTCGGCTTATCGATCAATAGCTCCTCCGTGAGGGCCATGCCGACTCCCTGCACCACTCCTCCCTTGATCTGGCTCTCCCCGGCAAGCCGGTTGATAATCGTGCCGCTATCGTGCGCAGCGACGTAGCGTCTAATAATCACGTGCCCGGTCGAGGTATCCACTTCCACCTCGGCGAAATGGGCGGCAAAGCTCTTGCCCTCGACGCCCTTGAATGCCGGGTTGGTGGTGGCGCGACCAATAAGCTCACCTGATCTTGCAAGAGCTTTGCTCAAAGGAAGCTTCTGGGAGGCGTCGGATTTTACAAAAACGTTGCCGTCTTTGAGATCTAGCTCTTCCGGTTTGGCTTTCAACTGCGTCGCGGCAATGCCGAAGATCTGTTTCCTCACGTCTTCTGCCGCGGCAATCACGGCTGGCCCTGTAAAAGCCGTATTGCGGCTCCCGGACTCCCCCACGGAGTAGGGCGTAACATCGGTATCGCCGTTGGTGAGCTGAATTTGGCTTAGCGGGATACCGAGCGCTTCCGCAGCGATGATCGCCATCGCGGTCTTAGCGCCGGTTCCGATATCGGTGACTCCGACTAAGACATGGGCGGTCCCGTCTCGGTTAATTCGAATCGTAGCCGCCCCCAGACCAGGCCGGAACGGATAACCTCCCAGCGCCATTCCGATACCATGTTTTTTAGTTCCGCCAGCGGCGCCCGGCTTATGCCACTTTTCATTCCAGCCGATCTGCTTCGACCCCTCGATGATGCATTCTTCCATGTGATTGGAGGTAAAGGCCGTCTTGTTCTTGTACAGGCGAATCCGGTTCTTCTGAAACATCTCGAGCGGGTTGACCCCCAACTCGTGGGCGATTTGATCCAGAAAAGAGGCGAAGCCAAAAACCGATTGCGGATAGGCCGGCGCTCGATAGTTGGCTGCGACCACTGTATTCGTATGCACGGGATTCACGGTCTTCTTGAAATTCGGGATCTGATAAAAATCAGTGCCGCTTAGATTCCCGCTGCTCTTACGGTAGGCGCCGACGTTGGTGATGGCATTCAGCTCGACGGCGGTAATCTCTCCGTCTTTTTTTACGCCGATCTTATAGTGCTGCTCGGAAGTCCAGCGACCGTGCATGCCGATGAAATCGTCCTCCCGGGTAAACTCGACCTTGACGGGTTGGCCGGCCGCCTTGGCCAAAACCGCCGCCATCAAGTCGATATCCTGACACTGATTTTTGTTGCCGAAGCCAGCGCCCATGTATTTGCAAATCACCCGAACCTTGCTGAGCGGCAGGCCCAGATCCTTGGCGAGATCCGTGCGGCAATTGGAAATCCCCTGCGTCGATGCCCAAACCGTCAATTTGCCGGCGCCCCACTTCGCCACGCTGACCCTGGGCTCGAGCTGGGCATTGTTCACATGTTTGGTAATATAGGTGTCTTCGAAGACGCGGTCCGCGTCTTTAAATCCCTTCTCCAGATCGCCCCACTGGTC
>JBOHVR010000463.1:0-2093 GCA_050735755.1 Binatia bacterium | reverse complement strand
GGCCAGAACGATGGTGCTGATCTTGGCCGCGATATCGAGCGCCTCGCGGACCGTCTCTTTTCCGCCGCGCGAAACGTTGACAACGACGTCGGCGCCCTGCCCACCGGTAATCTCTTCGACTCGTTCTCGCAAGTTTTCCTTTTCAACATTCACCGTGTAATGAGCCCCGAGCCTGCGCGCTACCTGAAAGCGTTTCTCGTCCCGGCCGAGGCCGCTCACGATGATGCATGCAGCTCCAGCTTCCTTGGACGCCACGATACTGGACAAGCCCATTTGGCCGGGTCCTTGGATCACAACCGTTTTGCCGGGAGCCGCGCCGCCCTGGAGATACGCCCATTGCATCCCGTTAGCCAAAGAAACAAAAAGCGCCGCCTGCTCCGATGGCACCCGAGCGGGAATCTTGTGGAGAATCGCGTTGGAAGGAAGATAGAGGTATTGGCTGAATCCTCCCCATAACCCCGGCGCCACGTTGACGGGCGTGTTGCCGTAGCGCAGGATCGTCCGGCCCGGAAGCTTGTCCGTCTGATCGCAGAAGCGGTATTCACCGATGCGGCACCAGCGGCAATTTCCGCACGGCAAGTACTGCTCGACGACGACGCGGTCTCCCTCTTTCACTCCCCAGCGGTTTGCGGCGTCACTTCCAATTTTAGCAATAAAGCCGACGTTTTCATGCCCTTTGATGTGCGGCTCGCCGCGAAATTGCTGGTATCCACCAATGTCGCTGCCGCAGATTCCGGCTATTTCCACTCTGAGCAATGCATCATTGGAGCAGATGTCAGGAAGCGGGTATTCCCTTACCTCAATTTGCCGCGAGGCAATTTGTGTCGCAGCCAAAGTTTTTTCTCCCATAGGGGACCTCCAGTTCGGTTTGTCTCTCTGCTCATACCATTCTGAAATTACCGGTTACAATAGAAACCGCCAGCCCATTGACAGAAAATTCGTTCCGCCGTAATTAAGATGCCACGCTCATTACAGTCGAAGAAAAGGAGAGACTATGGTTATCGACATCCACAATCACATCGTGGCCGGCGGCGAGCTCAACGCCTACCAGGCCGGTTTGATCAACAGCCGCGGTTTTCACGCCAAAGGCCACAACGTTGTAAGCGAAGACAGCATCAAAAAAGCGCGCTGGCGGGGCGTGAGCCACAGCGAAGCTTTGAAGCAGGTCGGCACCGACATGGCTTTCATCTCGCCCCGGCCCTACACGATGATGCACTCGGAAAAGCCGGAGAAGATCGTCCACTGGTACTGCGAGGCCGTCAACGACGCCATCGCCCTTCAAGTGAAGGTCGAGCCCAACATGTTCCGGGGCATCGCGGGGCTCCCCCAATGCGGGGGCGTAAGCCCGAAAAACACAATCGAGGAGCTGGAGCGCTGCGTCAAACAGCTTGGCTTCGTCGGCATCATGATCAATCCTGATCCCGGCGAAGGCGACGGCCAGACCCCGGGCATGGGGGACGAGCACTGGTATCCGTTATACGAGAAAATGGTCGAGCTCGACGTGCCCGCCATCCTCCATCCGGCAAGCTGCAGAAATCCCCGCGAATCGTTCCACGGCCATTTCATCACGGAGGAATCGATTGCGGTTCTTTCAATCATTAACTCGCGCGTGTTCGAGGATTTTCCTAAACTCAAGCTGATTGTCTGCCACGGCGGCGGCTCCATTCCTTACCAGGTCGGCAGGTGGCGCTCGCAGCTTCGCGGGCCGAACGATACTGAGACTTTCGACCAACGGCTCAAGCAATTCTATTTCGACACCGCCCTGTATAATGTCGAATCCCTCGAGCTCCTGTTCAAGGTTGCCGGCCCGGACCGCTGCTTGTTCGGCACCGAGCGGCCTGGCGCCGGCTCGAAGAAAGACCCCCGTACCAATCAGTGGTACGATGACATCAAGCCGAAAATTGAAAGTATTGCGTGGCTCACGAAGGAAGACAGGGACAAGATTCTGGGCAAGAACGCTGAAAAGATCTTCACGAGATACAAAGCAGCGGCGTAGCGGTTTGGGACACAACGGAATCTGCGCTAGCAAGGCCAAGGGAGATTATTTATGGCTGAGATTACTTTTGCATTCGGAAGTTCGCACGGCCCAACTA
>JBOHVR010000462.1:0-3763 GCA_050735755.1 Binatia bacterium | reverse complement strand
GTCCCGGAAACAGGCTCCTGGCGTTGGCAAAGGATGATCGAGTTGCCGCCGAGAGCGAAACACGACATGGTCCCGTGATGAATGCGACCTTTGGGCTCCATCCCGAGCACTTCACCGTAGAATGCTTCGGCCTCTTCCAGGTTGTTGACGGGAATCGACCCCTGAGTGACATCTTTAAGTTTCAGCATCGCCCTCGCCGTCTCCTCTACATGGCGCATTACCTCAGTCGACTTCAAATGTCCATCTTGAAGATTCCCCCGCTCAGGCGTAACTTGACGAGAACCAACGCACTGTGATAACCGCTCACTTCGAAACGAAGAAGATCCGCAATCGGCGAATCAACAAGCAAACCGGCGCAATGGATAACTTACGGCGGAGGGAAACAGTGGAAGCAAAAAATTGTAAGCTGATCGGTCATATCGATATTCCCGGCGGTGGGCAGGTCGTCGCGCAGGGTAAGCAGGCGTTCATAGGGCACATGCAGTCGCCCCACGGGACTTCCATTGTGGACCTGTCGGATCTTAAACACCCCCGCCTGGTGAGCACGATCGAAATCCCGGAAGGAACACACAGTCACAAGGCGCGAGTTCGTGGCGACATCATGATGATCAACATAGAGAAGCACGGGCACAGCTCGCAACCGTTCCAAGGCGGACTCAAAATCTACAATATCAGCAACCCGCAAAGGCCACGCGAGATCGCGTTCTTTAAAACCGGCGGCAAAGGAGTGCATCGCTTCACCATCGATGAGCGTTACGCCTACATCGCAACCGAAGTCGAGGGTTATCTGAGAAATATTACGATGATCGTGGACCTCAAGGATCCCGAGAAACCCGAAGAGGTCGGGCGTTGGTGGATGCCCGGGCAATGGATTGCCGGTGGTGAAAAGCCCAGCTGGGAGGGAGGGCGGACATTCACGCATCATCCATTACGCTTAAAAGACCGCCTTTACGCCGGCATGCGATACGGGGGTTTGGCTATCATTGATATCTCCGATCTGCGCCAGCCGAAAATGATCGGCCGGCTCAACTGGAATGACTCTTACGCCAACTCCGTTCACACCACGCTACCGATTCCTTTTAAAATTCGTAATCGAAACTGGCTGTTTGTTACGGAGGAGGACTCGACGGACGAGATCTACGAAGATCCCTCTGCCAGTGTCTGGATGGTGGACATTACCGCCGAACACCAGCCGGTGTCGGTAGAAACATTCCGCGTCCCGGACGGAGACTTTGTCAAATTGCGGCGGCGATTCGGCGCGCACCAGCCCGCTGAGCAAGTGAAAGGAACGGTTATTCCAGTCGCATGGTTCTGCGCCGGAGTCCGCTTCGTCGACATCTCGGATCCCTATCAGCTCACCGAGGTGGGTTATTTTATCGCCGACCCGTGCGGCGGTGAAAAGGTAACCCAGAGCAACGACGTTTTCATCGACGACCAGGCGCTGATTTACGTCATGGATCGTTACTGCGGGTTGGACATTTTGGAATTCACGGGTTCGTGGAATTGATGGGTGTTTCCTTCACGGCGGGTTTCACCGAAAACGGCAAAGAATGCTTCGACGGCGCTCAGCATGAACGGAAAAACCATCCTAGTTGGTTTTTCTTCCGTTCGCCCTGAGCAATGTCGAAGGGTGGACGGGGAGTTTTTCAGTGAGAACTGGTTAGAGACGCGCCGAGTCGGTCGTCCCAAGACGACTGAGATCGATGTTTTCCTATTTCTCCGCTTTCGGGAACCCAAAAGCCTTGAATACCATCTCCTCCCACTTCGAAGTATTCTGGAGCGTGTCCCAGTTGTTCACGGATAGCTTCTTTCCCTGTGCCGCTCTTGCCAGCTGTGTCTCTGAAGAATAGATCGACGTGTTGAATGTCTCGTACTTGTCGATGATGCTCTGTCCTTCAGGGCTCGACAGAAATTCGATCCAGAGGAGGCCGGAATAAGGATGAGACGAGACGGTGCTCACCGCCGCGAATTCGTCAAGGCGGACCGGCACGGGCTCGATAACCTTACATTGCAACGAGCCGCTGGCGTCTTTCTTTGCCGCCCTCATACAAGAGTGATAGTTAGCCAACAGAAATAAGGCGTTCTCGCCAATCGCCATTCCGGCAAATGACCGGCTCTGTCCCCGCACCCAGACGGGCTCCTGAGCCGCTATTTTGGCCGCGTATTCCAGCGCCCACTTCTCACCAAGTCCCGCGGCTAGAGCGGCGAACCCCTGAGGGCGTATGTCGACAAGGAATTTTTTGCCTTTGAATTCCGGTTTGAGGAAGTCCTCCCAGCCGTTGGGAACCTTCTCCTCTGATAGAAGCTTTCTATTGTAGGCGACCGCTTGGATGACGCTGGCGGTGCTTACAATGCTCCGGTTCTTGGGGTCGATCATGGGAAGCGGGATGTTCAGCACCTTCTGTGTAGCCATCCCCAGGAGGTCAAATTTTCTGACGAACGGCAGGTATTCGGCATAAAAATCAGGGGCCATGTCCAACACATCCCATTCCGTCGCTCTGCCGGCCCTTAATTCAAGAATGAAGGGCTGGTGCGCATCCGTGCTCTTGATCTCCTCTGTATGGAGCACGATAAAGGGATAGTGTTTCTTGAAAGCGGCAACTAAAGCCTTGTAGGTATCGGAAGCAAGAGAACCCAAGAGGCGGAGTCTGGTCTCCTTCTTAGCTCCCGTTACGATCTCGTCATGGCTCGTAAAAAAAACATAACCCGCGGCCTCCGCTTCCTGCTTGGCCTTCGGCAACGCGAGCGACGCAGCAAGCGAGTCGGAAACAATTTAAAAACTTTCCCATCCAAGGACGACAAAGAACAAAACGGCTGCCCTGGGAATACGATGTTTCATGGTACACCTCCGATCTTTGGCTTTTGTACGGCTTCATTGGTTAATTTGCTCTAGAAGACGCCGGCTAGCTTGTTGCAGTTGACGAATCGGATTTTCACCTCGGTTTCTCTAGCCGGAAGTCTCAAAGGCCAGAGTGACATAGCGCATAAAGACGCCGCCCCGCGGTTCCGCCATAGGCCCGTTTGCCACAAGGCAGGCAATGACGTGCTTAGTTCCGGGCTTGACATCTCGGTTGATCTCGATCCGTTTCTGGACATTGTTGCCGTTGACCATGCCATCTCGGTCGATTTTACCGTCAACCCATATTTCGCCATAGTTATCGATGTTGGTCTCGAAATACAGGCGCGATCCGGCGAGTTTGACGCCGGCAACCTCCTCGGGTAACTCGACCCTGATGCGGTACCAGGCGAAAGTGAAACCTTTAGAGCGGCTTTTGCGGACGTTAGTGCAAGCTTCCCAACCGGAGTCGTCATAATCCGCCTCGCGCGCAGGCGAATTTAGGGTCTGGGCGGTAAGCCCCTCGTTAGGCTCGCCGGGCACCAGCCCCTGCGCAACACGCCACTGCGCCTTGACTTTCCGGAGGTCCTCCGCCTTATTCAAATCCAATGCTATTCTCGGCATTCTCTTGCTCCTCCTGAATGATTGACAATTGCCCTTGCACTGACCTGAGGCAGGGGCTCGGTTGACCGCCTATTTAACGCGGTGATGATACCGCGTCAAGCGAGTATCGAGCATCGTTTCGGTGTCCGCTCCATGGTTCCCGGAGGGATTTGACCATGCATGCAACAATCGCTCGCACCGCCGCGGGTCCGGTGTTGAAGCTTAGCGAAAGTGTCACCTTATCTGCTGAGCGAAAGTGTCACCCCGTGGGTCTCACTCACGTCAGTATGTCATAGGCTCTTTGGTCATCGAGACAGGCAAAAC
>JBOHVR010000461.1:0-9085 GCA_050735755.1 Binatia bacterium | reverse complement strand
GCCCAAGAGCATCTGCGGGTGTGGACGGGATCGCAATCTTGAGTCCGGGGATGTGCATGAACGTGGCCTCGACGCTTTGCGAATGCTGCGAGCCTTCGCCGCCGCCCATGCCGGTGCTGCCAACTCTGATCACCAGCGGAACTTGAAACTCATTACCGCCGCAAATGTAGCGATATTTGGCGACTTCGTTGGCGATGGAGTCCATCGCGCAGAACAGAAAATCACCACGGCCAATGACGACAACGGGGCGATAACCCATTAGCGCAGCGCCGAGGGCGGCGGCCGTGAAGCCCTGTTCGGAGATCGGGGCCTGAAATAAACGCTCGCGACCAAACTCATCGACCAAGCTGCGAAAGTTGGCGCCGTGGTGGATTCCAATACCGAACAGAATCACGCGGCGGTCGCGCTTCATTTCCTCTTGCAGCGCGTATTGAAGCGCGGCATTAAATGTTAGCTGGCGAGTCGATGAAGCAACGTTATCATTTGGCATAAATGTCCTCGACCAATTCCTCCCGCGTCGGATACGGGCTGTCGTAGGCGAATTGAACCGCAATTTCTATTTCTGCTTGAGCTTCTCCGTCGATGCGCTGCGCTTCGGCTTCGGTCAGCAAGTCCGACTGGATGAGATAAGTTTTCAGCCGCAGGATCGGACATTTCTTGCGCCATTCGGCGGCTTCCTCGGGCGGGCGCCGGTCCGTCGCCATATTCTCGGGCTGGTAGTAGCTGTCGTGCCAGCGGTAAGTCCGGCAATCAATAATGCTCGGGCCGAGGCCCCGGCGGGCCCGTTCGATGGCATGTTTCACCGTCGTGAAGATTTGAATCGCATCATTGCCATCGATCGTAGCGCCTGGAATCCGATAGCTTTGCGCCATCTCCGCGACGCTTTCGACTCGCATCACCTCGCGCGCGGGCACAGCGAACTGATAATTATTGCTCTCGCAGATGTAAACCACGGGCACCTGCCATAGGGCGGCGAGATTGACGCCTTCATGGAACGCTCCGGTGCTTGTCGGACCTTCGCCGAAGAACGCTAAGCAGACCCTTCGCTTACCCTCCAGGCGGAGCGCGCAGCCAACGCCAGCCGCGATCTGCAGGTGTGCGCCTTGAACTCCGCTTCGGCCCAACACTCCGAGCTTCCAATCTGCAAGATGAGGCCCGGCTTGTCCCTTACAGTAGCCGGTGCGTTTGCCGAGGAGTTCCGCGAGCATGGGTCCTGGCTCCATGCCCTTGCCGATGGCCCAGGCCCAACCGCGGTGATAAGGCATGATCACGTCATCGGGATTCAACGCCGCGCAGGCAGCCACGGCCGGCGCCTCCTGGCCAAGTGTTGGATGATGGATAATCGGCTCGCGCCGCTTACCTAACTCGATAAGCCTTTCGTCAAACGTGCGCAGCCTGACCATCGTTCGGTAAAGGTGAAGTAATCGGGCAGGAGGAACATTCTGCGGTTCGGCTTTCATGGAGAGCACCTCACGCTTCGTTTATCTTGACTGCGGTACGAGTGCAACCGCGCGCGTCCAGGCCCCGCTGCAGCCTTCCAATTTGATGGGGAAGGCAACAACCTTAAAGCCATGAGCGCGGGATAAAGATCCCAGATCCATCTTCGAGATAATGCAGAACTCGCGCTCCCTTCCAGCGTAGTGGACCGGATAGAAGTTGTCCTTTTTCCCTGCGCGAAGCGCCTCCACCATGGGAGCCACCGGGCCATCGAGCGTTTCAGCATCGCAACCGACGAGGCGAATACCTTGGTCAAGAAGCCATAGGAAGGCCTGCCTTTCTAAGGGCAAGGACAGCTCCGGGAAATTGGGGTCGTCGGCAAAATGGCTGGCGGCGCCCGTACGGATCAGAACGATATCTTGGCTTTTCAGCCGGTAGCCGACCCGGGCCAGCTCTGCGCCGAGGTCTCCCTGCGTGATCGTTTCATGAGACCGTTTCGTTGCGCTGAAATCCAAGAGAACCGCGTCGCCATAGAACCAATCCAGCGGAAGCTCATCCGCAGCGCGCGCCTTGCGGCCGTTATGGGTCGGAGCGAAGTGATAGGGCGCGTCGATGTGCGTCCCCGCGTGAGTGTAGGTTTCCACAATGTCCACCGATCCAAGATGAATAATTTCGGGAACGGGCATCCGGAGGCGCTTTGCTTTAGCCCTTTGGTTTTGATCGTGATCGACCGTGACAATGCGGCTTTCCTCGGGCTCGAAGCTGTGGTTCATGATCGGCAGGCTTAAGTCGACCAGTTGAAGCTGATGGTTGTTCAGCCACTCGTCTTCGATAGCGACGGCACGGATCCAGGCTCCCGTCCCGCGCGTGATCTTGATAGGGAAAAACATGACCTTGAATCCAAACGGTCTGGGCAGGCTACCGAGGTTGGTCAATTTCTCGGCATGGGTCCATTCGGTTAGTCGTCCTGCTCGATGAATCGGAAAATACGCGGCCTTGTCGCCTTTGACGAAACGGTCCGTCATAAGGGTTATGGGCATGTCGATGGTCGCTGAATCTGTAGCCATGACCTTCACGCCTAAACGAAATAGGTAGTTGAGCGCCCCTCCGATCATACCTGCGGCGGATTCGTGGAAGCGCGGGTCGGTGTCGTAATGGTCTGTCCCTCCGGTATGGAGAATAACGATATCGCCGGGTTTGGGTTGATGGTTGATTCGCTCCAACTCGCCGGCGACGTCATACTCTGTAATAGGCTCGGTGGGCTTCTTGTGGCGAAAATCAAGCACGACGCCGTCGCCGCTGCACCATTCCAAAGGCCATTCGTCAATGAACTTCGCAGGGCGACCTTCAGAGGTCGGGTAGAAATGATAAGGGGCGTCGATGTGGGTCCCCAAATGGCTCCTTAGCTGAATACGCTCCGAGGAAAAGAAGGACGCGTGCGGCAAGTCGGAAACGCGCACGTTATGACGTTTGGCGAATATTCGGGCCGCCTCGTCATGCGTCGTTTTGTTGAGGACCATCTCGCTCGTTTCCATGTTATCGGTTCGTAGGGCAACGCTGAGGTCATAAATTTTCGCCATAGCTCCTCCATGGGCCGGAAGGCCCGCATGCTACCATCTCGTTATGACTTAGGCTAGGGCGTTGGGAAAAGATTCGTGCGCCGCCGACCGCTGGCTGACAGCTCAGAAAAGAATGGAAGGAAATGCGCTTGAAAGGCTTACAAACGGAGTGAAGCTGACGGAAGAGACTGAGCTCTATAAGTTTCGGGTTTCGCGTCTCCGGTTTTGATTGACGCGAAGCTCGAGCTCAAGATCCGAAACCTTGGCTTACAGCGCCGATCCGTTCCCAACGCGCGTGTCGATCGGAATTTCGACTTTAGACAGGCTCGGATTGTCCTCTTCCCAGCCGAACTCGACCTTGCCGCGCATGCGCGCTCCCGAGGCTACGGTAAGCGATTTGGCTTTCAAGTCGCCGATGATCTGGCCCGAATCGGACAGCGTGACCTGAGCGGCGGCGTTGATGTTTCCCTGCACGGTACCTTCGAGCGTAATGGTGTCTGCTTGAATCTCTCCCGTTACATGGGCGCCGGACTCCACGGTCAAGTCGCCGTGAACCTGAAGATCGCCCTGGAACCGGCCGGCGATCCGCACGCTTCCGTGCCCCGCGATCTTGCCTTCAATCGTGAGATTCGCGGCGATAAAAGACTCGTTCAAAGGACTGCCAGAACGCTCTACATTTGATTTCATAAACCCTCCTGATGAAATGTTGATTTCACCTCTCTCTGTCGGCTTAGGAGACTCGTCTTTGGATGGTACTTCTTTCCAGAGCGACATTGCATGACCCTCCTTTCAAACCCCGCCCTTCCTGATGCAATTGCTTTTCGCCTCTAGCGAGCAAAAACGGTACCACCCGACGTTTGAGGGGGCAAATAGGAAAAATGGCTTGGCCACGGGCGCTTTAAGCCGCGTCAACGTTCAAATTCGCACAGCAATTTGGGCAAATTTGTTTAGCTATCGTTTGACAGCCCTAGTCTCTAGGCTTTCGGGCGCCGACGGTCGAAAGCCTCATCCTCTCCACGGTAGTGAAAGTCCATAGATGTGGAGTTTTGGGCTGGGGGAGTGACGGATTGCTTTTTTCTTGCCGTTAGTGAGCCCAACCCTATCGGCATATCTGATGCAAAACTTATCGTTGAGCCTGCCACTGTTCATCGGCGGCGGCTTGCAGCTCGCCCACGATATCAGCTTTTTCTATCTATTCCGGCAAGTGCGCCCGCGCGAAGATTCACCGGCAGATAGTTGACAGGGGCTACTGGCTCCCATTAATCTGGTGCACGGACTAGATTTCATTTCTCTGCCCCGTCATGAAATCCGTCTGTTGCGGATCCTTTCCGCAAGCAAGGTGGAGCCGTTCCGATGAATTACGACACCGCATTCCGGCCCTATCTGGCGAAACGCATCGAACAGATTGATGCGGCGGACATCGTTGTCGGGATTCCCTGCTACAACAACGATAAGACGATCGCTTACGTTTTGAAGCAGGTCAGCAAAGGTCTAGCGCAGCATTTCAAATCCGCCCGGTCGGTTATTTTAATCTCCGACGGCGGCTCAACCGACGATACGCGGGAAGTGGTGCGCGACGAAGAGATCCAGCCATGGCAGGAAAAAGTAGTCTTTATCTATCGCGGCATTTCCGGAAAAGGCACGGCGCTGAGGGCGATCTTTGAAGCCGTGGAAAGGCTGAATGCCAAAGCGTGCGCTGTCGTGGACGCGGATCTGCGCAGCATCACTCCGGATTGGATTCGCTTCCTGCTCGAGCCGGTGCTGGACAAAAATTATCATTTCGTCGCGCCCGTCTACACGCGCCACAAGTACGACGGCACCATTACCAACCACGTGGTGTACAATTTTACGCGGGCGCTCTACGGCAAGCGGATTCGGCAGCCGATCGGCGGCGACTTTGGCTTCTCGCGCGAGTTGGCAAGTTTCTATCAGGGACAAAATATCTGGATGACCGATGTCGCCCGTTTCGGAATTGATATCTGGATGACAACTCAGGCAGTCTCGAACGGCTTCCGGATTTGCCAATCCAATCTAGGCGTCAAGGTGCACGATCCCAAGGACCCGACCGCTTCCTTGGGGCCCATGTTTCGGCAGGTCGTCTATACGCTGTTTACATTGATGGAGCAAAACGCAGAGCAATGGCAGAAGGTCCAAGGCAGTGAGCCGGTAGAGACCTTTGGTGAAATCATCGCGGTTGAACCCGAGCCCGTAGAAATCAGTTTGGATGGGCTGATTTACAATTTCAAACAGGGCTTTCAGAACTTCGGAGTTCTGTGGAAAGAAGTGCTGAGCGGACCCTGCTACGAAGTCCTAGTCGGCTTGAGGGACGCTGAGGGTGGGAATTTCTTCCTGCCGGCGCGCCATTGGGCGAAAATACTTTATGAGCTGGCCGCGACTTTTCACCACTGGCCGACCAATCGCGATAAACTTATCGACGTGATGAGCCCGCTTTACTACGCCAGGGTGGCTTCCTTTGTCAACGAGACCGCGAAGCTTAAGAGTCTCGAAGTGGAGCAGTTGATTGAAGAGCAAGCCGAATTGTTCGAAAACGAGAAGAGCTACCTGCTCCAGGTCTGGAAGCGGATAGCCAAAGAGCCGGCGGACAGGACGTTTGTGCAGAGACTGTTGCGCGGGCTACGGGGATAATCGATGGAAGCGATGCGGAAAATACTTATTCCGCTTTTGAATGCGGCCCAGGCTTTCCCCTACATCCGGTTGGGAGAAGCGCTGCTCCCGGCCAATGCGAAGATCCTCGCTTTGAAAATCGTCGAGGTCCCGGAAGAGAAATCGCTCAGCGTGGGCGCGGAAAAGGCGCCCCTCTATAGGGCCGCTCTCGACGAACTGATTGCGCGCCTGCCGGACCGAACCGTCGAGATGAAGTCGCTGGTGCGCGTGTCGCGCGGCCTAAGGGATGGCATCGCTGAAACCGCGATTGAGGAGGGATGCGATCTTTTGTTGCTTCCCTGGAAGGGTTACAGCACTTCGGAAGAGAGTTTCTTTGGCGCGACGATCGATGGCCTGCTGGGACACCCTCCGTGCAACATCGTGGTTGCCCGCGGCGGAGAGCTGACACAATGCCAGCGGATTCTTCTTCCCATTCGCGGCGGGCCGCATGCCGAGTTTGCGTTGGAGATCGCCAGCCGTCTGGGACGCTCGTTAGGCGCGGAGGTGACGGTCCTACACTGCGATAGCGATCGGGTGAAATCGGAAATGGGCGACCGTCCTTTCCGTTCTTTCTTGCGCACGCTGCGGCTGCACCCGGATATCAAGCGGCTGATCACGCTGCATGGCGACGTTGAGACGGGTATCATCGAAGAGTCGAAAAACCACGGAATGATTATCGTGGGCGCCAGTTATAATCCCGAAATGCCGGCGGGTTTTCTGGGCGCCATTGTCGAGCATGTGGCAAGGGAAACGGATAAGCCCTTGCTGGTTGTGAAGACTCCGCCGCAAGGATGGGCGGGCTATCGTGCGGATCTGCGCAAAGAACCGCACTCGATTTCCGAAAAAGTCGACAAATGGTTCGCCGAGAACACCTTTCATCGCACGGAATTCGCAGATGTACGCCGGCTCGTCGAGTTTAAGGAAAAGCAAGGAGTAACGATCAGCCTCGGGTTGCCCGCCCTTAATGAGGCGGAGACGGTCGGTAATATCATCCGCACGATGAAGCACGATCTGTTCGAAAAGGTTCCGCTGCTTGATGAAATCGTCCTGATCGATTCCCGCTCAAGCGATGACACGCGCCAAATCGCGCAAGATCTGGGAATTGAAACTTACATTCACCAGGACATTCTTCCCCAGTATGGCGCCAACCGGGGCAAGGGAGAAGCCCTCTGGAAAAGCCTGCACGTTTTGAAGGGTGACATCATTGTCTGGATTGACACCGACATTCGCAACATCCATCCGGGCTTTGTCTACGGCATTTTGGGACCGCTTCTGAGCGAACCGGAAATCCAATATGTCAAAGGTTTTTATCGTCGCCCTGTGAGAGTCGAAGAAAAAATTTTCGCCGAGGGCGGGGGAAGGGTGACGGAATTGACTGCGCGTCCTTTCTTCAATCTCTTTTTTCCCGAGCTTTCCGGTGTCATCCAACCCTTGGCCGGAGAGTATGGGGGTAGAAGGACTGTGCTCGAGCAGGTTCCTTTTTTCACTGGCTACGGGGTGGAGACCGGGCTGCTGATTGATTTGTTTGCGTATCATGGCCTGCGCGCCTTGGCGCAGGTGGACCTGGAGGAGCGATTTCATCGCAACCAATCTCTCCCGGCTTTGAGCCAAATGTCCTTCGCGATTATCCAGGTCTTTATGCAGAGACTGCAAGAAAAGAGCCGCATGCAGTTGCTCGAAGAAGTGAATCAAAGCATGAAATTGATCAAGAGCCGGGGGTCTACTTACGCCTTGGAAGTCAAAGAAATCAAAGAGCGCGAGCGCCCGCCAATCATCACGCTTCCCGAATACCGCGCGAAACGAGAAGAAATTTGCCGCCTCCGAGCTTAAAGCTTCCCGCTTCTCGGTTGGTTGTGATAACTGACCTCGACGGCACGCTTGTAGATCAGCAAAGCTATAGTTATGAACAAAGCCGGCCGGCGGTGCGCAGGTTGTTGCAACTGGGTATTCCGTTGGTTCTTTGTTCGAGCAAGACATACGCGGAGATGCGACCCCTTTGGGATGAGCTGGGGCTCTGTGACCCTTTTGTGGTCGAAAATGGGGGCGCCATTCTGGTGCCCCCGAATTACTTTCCCTTTGCTGCCGGGATGGAATTCGAAGAACGCTGGAAGATCATCGAACTGGGCGTAGGCGTTGCTCGCCTGCGGCAAGCCTTGACCGACGCGGCGCGCGAGCGCAGAGTTCAGGTTCGCTCCTTTGCGAGTATGAGCTTGAGCGAAATTGCCGGTCTAACGGGCCTTACCTTGAATGCGAGCCAACGGGCCGCCGAACGGTTTTATGACGAGCCCTTTCTTATTGACAGCGGTGACTTGAGTTGCCTTATAACCGGTCTGGCGAGCAGGGGCTTTAGCGTGGTCAAGGGTGACCGTTTCTATCACGTTACCGGCGCGGGCGATAAGGGCAAAGCGACTAAGGTCTTGCTGGACCTGTATCGCAGAACTGAGCCTGATATCTACAGCGTCGGTCTCGGGAATTCTGCCAATGATCTGCCGATGCTGTCCGGCGTGAACTTGCCGGTGCTGGTGCGCAACCCGGACGGATTGTGGGACGCAGAGGTAGAAAGACAAATTCCGGGAATCGCCAAGAGCACGAAGATCGGTCCATCCGGTTGGAGTGAAATGCTCGAGAGAATTCTTTCATAACAGACAGAGACAAAGAGGGGTCCGGGGGCGGCCTGTCTTTGTCTCAAATCTCTGTCTTATCCTTATTCAAGGGTTTGTAATCGAGAAAGCCGTGGGTAGAAAGATCGATGAGGTTGCCCTCAGGATCCGACACCCGTGGCTCCGCATAGGGAGTCCCCCCGGGTCTCTTCTTGGCTGGTTTATCAGGTTGAAGTTTATTGATGCGCTTCAGAGTCTCGTCCATATCATCCATCTGGACGCCAAAATGATAAAGACCGTTTGGACTTTGCTGATCCGAGTTGTCGAGGAGCGCGAGCTCGAAGTAACCGTCGGTCAAATGCACTTGTCTTGCCCTGTGCGTGTCCCGGATGAGAGCCGCGATGAAGCTCTTTAAAGCCAAAGACCTCGATGTAGAAGCCTGCCAATTTTTCCGGGTTCTCGGTTCTTATTGCCAGGTGACGGATCTGAGCCATGTCCGGTCTCCTTTAAGGGATGGGCCCCGCGAGATACTTGCACACGGTCTTCATAGGACAAGCAGATCCCGCCTGCAAGCCGTGTAGCATAATTAATGCAGATATTATATTTACGGTCAGAACACTCAGTGCAGAGAGCCAAAAAGGGGGCAAACAAGTGACATTAATCTTAAACAACGAGGATGTAAAAAGTGTTTTGACGATGGAGATTGCCATGACCGCCTTGGAGAAGGCGTACCAGGAGCTTTATCGCGGTGAAGCTGTCTGCCGGCCTCGGATCGACATTCAGATTCCCACGAAGAACCAAGACAAAATTTATCAATGGGGGACG
>JBOHVR010000460.1:0-11497 GCA_050735755.1 Binatia bacterium | reverse complement strand
AGCGTGTCCCGTGTTCCTTGGAGAAACAGCATCGGCACGGATATTTTCCGCAAATGCTCGCCTCGAGTCGCCGCCGGTTTGCCGGCCGCATGGAGGGGGAAGCCGAAATAGACGAGGCCGCGCACTTGTTTAACCGCTGCTTGTGCCGCCGCGATGGAAGTCATTCGGCCACCCATCGATTTGCCCCCGGCAAAGAGAGGCAAGCCGCGCGCATGCTCGGCTGCAGCGGCAACGGCAGCGTCCACGGTTGCGACCAGGAAGGCTTCGGAGTCCGGTCGCTTGGAGCCTTTTTCCATGTAGGGAAACTGGTATCGTAGAGTCGCGATTCCAAGGCGGGCCAATTTATTGGCAATCTCTTCCATAAACTTGTGGCGCATTCCGGCGCCCGCGCCATGTGCCAAAACCAGCAGAGAGCGAGCATTATCCGGCCGCAGGAGCAGGCCTGAGACTTTGCCCGTTTTTTCACTTACCTGGAAGTGAATTTCCCTTGCCGTCATTTCTCTTCCAGCCCTATCGTCGATCGGCCTCCCGACCCAAAAGGTGTGGGTAAGGAAGCCCGCGTCGCGCTAGCCTTTGGATGGAAGGCCGTTGCCAACGCCCAGCCGGCCGACAAAAGGCAGCTTCAACGCAGGTCTGGTGAAGTCTAGGCCAAAGCTCAGTCCCAAGAGATTGATCTCCAACCCTTCTTCCTTGGCCACGAGCAACCCAAACACGCCGTAGAGCGATAGTTGCACTCCGGTGCCGCTGGGCGCCCGATCGAAGATTGAGCCGTTGCTGGGAAAATCTTTGCCGATGGCGGTCGTAGGAAGTTCGAGCTGCAACTCCGGCACTTCCTTGCCGATATAAGCAGTAAAGGTATTGCTGTTCGGACCGGGCCAGAGGTTGTAGGTGTTTGCATAGGGATAGGCTGCGGCAGCCTGCTGGATTTTCGCAATGGCCTGCGCAGCCATGGGACCGCGCAGGTCTGCCAGCAATTCAGGGGTGTTGCCAAACCAGTTGCGGTCAGGGATATCGACATTGGAGACCACACCGGGAAGACCGCGCCGGATACGCCATCCAATCAAGTGGTGCACTCTAAATTGCGACGCGTTCTCCTCCTTGGTGGCAATCCACGTGTGCACGCCGAAGAAGCCGCGCCAGTTGAGAACCCGCGCGGCATAGACCTGGACCACGGCCTCGAGCGTTTTCTCCGGGTCAGGAGCGATACCGGCGCTGGAACGGTCCGCGGTGCGATAGTCCGTTCCCAGGCGCACAGCGCCCGACAACACCAGCACGAAAGGGACGGCAAGGATCATCAGGAATATAAGTTTAACGCTACCCATGCTTCTCTTGGTTTACGCCCGTCATTGGCCTGAGCATGGATTTTTGCTCTCCCGACCGATAAAATCAATCTCTAGCCATGATTCGCCGAAAGTTCTTGCGGCCGCGCCGTTCTTTTGCGCAAGCTCGTTCCGCTCTGCTGGTCGCGCTTCTGCTGCTGGCGAGCTGTACAACTCTTAAGCGCTGCGCTTACGAGGGAATCGGCCGCGACGGCTGGCAGCAGCCGGAAAAAGTCATCCAATCGCTCGATATACAACCGGGAGACCACGTCGCCGATTTGGGATCGGGCGGCGGCTACTTCACATTTCGGCTGGCTCAAGCTGCCGGCCCCGGCGGCAAAGTTTATGCCGTCGATATCGACGAAGCTCTGAACCGGGACTTGCGGCAGCGGGCGCAAGAAGAGGGATATAAAAACATTGAAGTGATTCAGGCCAGACCCGATGATCCACTTTTGCCCGAGGGCGGAGTTGATCTAATCTTCACCAGCAATACTTTTCACCACATTCAAAACCGGGCGGGTTACTTTGCCAACGCGCGGAAATACCTTCGACCGAAAGGGCGCCTCGCCATTATCGACTTTAACCAGGAAGGATGGATTCAGAGCTTTGGTCATTACACGCCCGCCGATGTCATTAAAAAAGAAATGGAATCCGCCGGCTATCGGTTGCAGCGCGAGTTCGATTTTTTGGCCAAACAGAACTTCCTCATCTTCACGAAGAATGGGTCTTAAGGTAAACCGCGACCGGCCGCGCGACTAGTCTCCACTTATTATTGTGATCCTGCTTGAAGTCATAGGGTGGGTTGAGGAGCGTGGCGACGAAACCCGCCGCCGTACTGATGGGTATCGCGGAGCCGGTCCTGAGCCGGGTCGAAGGGCTCAACCCATCCTACGATAGTTGCTGAAAAGCTTCAGGGGACCATCTGCGCCCGAGGGCGAAAGATTCTTGCCCCCCAGATTAAAAACTAGTACTTATAGACGCACCGGACACACCTTGGCCAAAAAATACATTCTAAAAAAGCTCGATTCGGCTCCCGTTTCGCCATCGCGAATCGATTATGCGAAGGAGTTGAACCAGGCCCAGTACGAGGCGGCAACGACGCTCGAAGGGCCTCTGCTCGTGATCGCCGGAGCGGGCACGGGCAAGACGCGCACCCTGGTCTATCGCGTCGCTCATCTTGTCGAGATCGGCGTGGATCCCCGATCAATCTTGCTGTTGACGTTCACCCGCCGGGCGGCTGAAGAAATGTTGCGCCGCGCGAGCCTCTTAATCGACAACCGCTGCGACAAAGTGGGCGGCGGCACCTTTCACTCCTTCGCTAATCTGACCTTGCGCGAGTTCGGGCGTAGAATCGGCCTTCCGCCCCAATTTACGATCATGGATCGACCCGACAGCGAAGACGTGATCCAACTCCTGCGCGCGCAGCTCGGTCTGAACACAAAGGAAAAACGCTTTCCGCGCAAGCAAACCGTGGGTGAGATTTTCAGCATGGCCCTGAACAAACAATTCACCCTTCCGGACCTGATCGAACGAGAGTACCCGCACCTGTATGAGTCCCTCGATGACCTGCTCAGGCTCTACGAACTGTATGTGAATTACAAGAACGAAAAAGCCCTCGTCGATTACGATGATCTGCTGGTCAAACTGAGCCATGTTTTAGGAGAGCACGAGGAAACGCGCCGGCGCCTCTCTGAGCGCTATCGCTTCATCATGGTGGATGAATACCAGGACACCAACCGCTTGCAGGCGCGCATCATCCGGCTGCTTGCGGCCGCGCACGATAACGTGATGGTGGTCGGCGACGACGCGCAAAGCATCTACTCATTTCGCGGCGCCAATTTCCGCAATATCATGGATTTTCCCAAAGAGTTTCCCGGCGCCAAGGTCATTTACCTCGAAGAGAATTACCGCAGCGTCCAGCCGGTTCTCAACTTCACCAACGAGATCATTCGCCGGGCGCAGGAGCGCTACGATAAGAATCTTTTTACCCGCAAGACCGAGGGCGAGGTTCCGCTGCTGGTGCGCGCCGGCACCGAGCAAATGCAATCGCGTTTCGTGTGCCAGAAAATACTTGAGCTCAGGGAAGAGGGCGTGCCGCTTTGGGACATGGCCGTGCTCTTTCGTTCGAGCTTTCATTCCTTCGATCTCGAAATCGAGCTCACGCGGCACAATATTCCGTTCGTCAAGCGCGGCGGCTTCCAGTTCATGGAAACCGCGCATATCAAGGACTTGCTGGCGTACCTGCGCGTGCTTTGCAATCCTCAGGACGCGATATCCTGGGGCAGGATTTTGTTGCTGCTCGAGGGCGTAGGCCCGCAACTCTGTCAAAAAGTGATCGACGGGATCCTCTCGGACAGTCACCCCTGGGAGCGCCTGAAGAGCTTCGAGGCGAAGGGAAAAGCCGCCCAGGGGCTGAGAACCCTAGCCCAGGTACTGGAGGCATGCGCCGAAAAAGCGCGGCCCGCGGAGATGGCTCAATACCTTCTTCAGTACTATATTCCCATTCTGAAGCAGCGTCACCCGGAGGATTACCCGAAACGCATGAGGGACATGGAGCATTTTCTCGGAATGACCGAACGCTACCGCAACCTGGAACGTCTGATCACCGACATGGCTCTGGAGCCGCCGAACGATAGCGTCGATGGCGTGCTGGCGGTGGATCCTGACGAAGGCCCGCTGGTGCTCTCCACGATTCACTCCGCCAAGGGTCTGGAATGGCACACGGTTTTTATCGTTTGGGCTCTTGAGGGAAGATTTCCCTCCTACTATAACATCGACACGCCGGAAGAACTCGAGGAAGAAAGACGACTTCTTTATGTCGCCGCGACCCGGGCCAAAGAGAATCTCTTTATCAGCTATCCGATAAAGATCTTCGACCGCTCGTTACAGACGATCCTTTCTCGCCCGTCGCAGTTTATCGAAGGGATGCCGGAGGACTTGCTGGAACCGGTCACTCTTGTCGACGAGGATGAAAATTGGGAATGGGAAAGATGACGCGGCTCTGCGAACCCGAGTATGATTCAATTCCTGCTTAACGTGATCGTGTTTATCAGCGGGGCCGTTCTCATGGCCCTGGAGATTGTCGGCAGCCGTGTTCTTGCCCCCTATTTCGGGAATTCGATTTTTGTCTGGGGCAGTTTGATATCCGTCTTTTTAGCGGCTCTCAGCGTTGGGTACTACTGGGGGGGGAGGCTTTCGGACCGCCGGCCGTCCTTTAGCCAACTCCGTATTTTGCTTTTTATTCCCGGTATGCTCATCTTTGTTCTTCCTTTCTTCTATCCCGCCGTCAACGACTGGATCGCGAGCGTTGATTTCGGTATCCGTTTGAATCCACTCATCGCCAGCATCATGTTTTTTCTTCTGCCGAGCATTTTTTTGGGAACCATTTCTCCTTATGCGATCCGCCTGAGCGCCACTGCCATTGCCACGGTCGGGAGCACGGCGGGAAGCCTGTATGCTTTATCCACTTGCGGGAGCATCCTCGGGACGTTGTTCACCGCCTTTTATCTAATTCCACTTATGGGGGTCAAAAATATTATTCACTCGCTCGGGCTGACGTTGGTCGTCCTTTGTCTCCTTTCCATTCTTTTGGCGCGCGCCAGCTTAAGCAAAGTGGCGGCCGTAGCTCTTGCAGCGATCGTCTCCGCGTTTGCTCTGGGGCGGATCGCATGGGCGCGCGTGCAGGTGCTCTTGCAGAAGGATTCGGCTTACCACCAGATCCGCGTCGAGGAGGACGAGGAGGCCCGCTACCTCTATTTCAATCGAACACTGCAGAGCGCGATGACCCTGAAAGACCCCGACGCGCTGCGTCTGAACTACACGTATTACACGTCAATCGGCTTAGCTTTTACATCCGATGTAAAGAAGGCCCTGATCATCGGCTTAGGCGGGGGGTCAATCCCAAAAAGGCTCTCCAAAGAGTTTCCTAACATGCAGATCGACGTCGCCGAGATCGACCCTGAGGTCGTCCAGGTGGCGCGGAAATACTTTCACTTCCGCGAGCACAAAAACCTTCGCGTCCATACCCAAGACGGCCGGCTATTTCTCACCCGCACGCCGCAGCTTTACGATCTGATCATGTTGGACGCTTATTATACGGACTCGATTCCGTTTCACCTCACCACACGTGAATTCTTCCAAACCGCGCAGCGCAAACTGAATCCGAACGGCGTTGTCGTGGCCAACGTCATCGGGGCGGTGACGGGCACGAGCAGCAAGATTACTCGCTCGATGGTGAAAACTTTGCGCGAGATCTTTCCGCAGATCTATATCTTTCCCACGCGCGGGGGCGTTAACCTGAGCCTCGAGACGGTGCAAAATGTCATACTGATCGCCACCAAGGACCGGCAAAGAGTAGACATCCGCGAGATCCTGAAGCGGGCGGAAAAAATGAGCCCGGGACTCTTTCCCAAGCCGTTGAGCGTGATCGGCGACGCCTATTATGACGAAAAGCTTCCCGATCACGATGTTCCCGTGCTCACCGATGATTATGCGCCGACGGATAACCTGCTGCATCCTTGAGTTTTTGCCGCTCTTGCCTTTCATTCTAAGCTCCTGCGCGCTTACGGAACCTTCCATGCCGATGAGAACCGTGCGCGTGAAGCTGCTGGCAGACGGGCAATTCAGAGAGAGAGATCCGCGTTGGGCCGACAGCGCGCGCGGTTTGGTCGAAGCGGCATCGGATTTTTATGAAAGAGAATTCGGCATCAAGCTCGTAACTGGCGCTGTCGATACTTGGTCCTTGGGTGAGCGCACGCCTTTGACTTCGGTCATGTTGACCCGGCTCAAAAAATCAATCCCGCCGGGCGACAAGAACAGTAATTACGATCTCGTGATTGCTTTTACCGGCGAACGGGTCAATCGCTTGCGGGGGCGCGCGCGGGTGGACCGCATCGGGAACTGCAAGGAGGGATTGGGAAATTACATTGTCAGCTATGTCTCCCGACCGTTTCTTTACCGCGGCCCTTTAGAGGCGCCGGAACGAGACGTGATCGCGCTCCTCCATGAGCTGGGACATATCTTCGGCGCCGAGCACGTGCAAGATCCGCTTTCAATCATGCATGAACAGTTCGACTACCGTTCGGATTTCGACGCCGGCAGCCGGGAAATCATTCAGCGAAACAAGTTCTGTCCGTTTGGAAAAGGGTAAGATCCGAAATCGGTTCTGCTTAGAATAGCTACGGATTGCTTCGACCCTTCGGCGTGGCTCAGGACAGGCAGGCTCAGCATGAACGGAAAACGGGTCGGCTGGTGTTATAACTCCCGTTCGCCCTGAGCATTGTCGAAGGGTGAACGCTTTTTAGCGAGCTGAAAACCGACAGGGTGATAACGTAGCCGCGGTAAAATGCTTTCCAACATTCGCATCGTCCTCGTCGGGCCCAGAGGCTCAGGCAACATCGGCTCCGTGGCAAGGGCGATGAAAAACATGGGCTTGACCGAGCTGGCCATCGTGGGCAAGGCGCGCACGCAGAGTTTCTGGGCGCGCGCCATGGCGGTGCATGCCAGCGAGATTCTTGCGTCAGTCAAGCGCTGTACAACTTTGAGAGAAGCCGTGGCCGATTGCGGCCTGGTCGTGGGCACGACCTGCCGGCCCGGTCTCTACCGCAGCCACAGCCGCTCCCCGCGCGAGGTGGCGGCGGAGATCGTTGCCGCCGCGCGCGCGCAGAAAACCGCGCTCGTGTTTGGGCCCGAGGATCACGGTCTGAGCAATCGCGATTTGCAACACTGCCAGTGGCTCGTCACGATTCCGACGCACAAGGACTATCCTTCGCTCAATGTCGCTCAGGCCGTGGTGATTTGCCTGTACGAAATCTTTCTCGCCGCAGTTGGAGAGGCGCCGAAAGAGTCCATCGAGCGCGCGTCCGCCGAGGACGTGGAGCAACTCTTCGACAGGATGCGGCGGTCCCTCTTGGGGATCGGCTTTCTCGACCCGCAGAACCCCGATCATCTCCTGCTCGCCTTGCGCCGTCTCTTCGGTCGCGCCGGACTGGAAGAGCGCGACGTGCGCATTTTGACCGGCCTTTTCCGGCAAATCGAATGGTACGCAGAAGGCGGGTGGGAGACGCTTGCGGAGAAGAAGAGACGGGGTCTGAGGCCAAGGTAAAAACCCAAGACGGAGGATATTTTATGAAAACGGTAAACGCTCGTGACCTGCAGAAAAAAATCAAGGAATGTGGGATATGTCCCAATAGGATCAGGCGGTCATCACGCGGCGTGGCCACCCAGCCGCGGCGATGGTTGGAGTAGAAGGGAAAGACCGGGAGGATCTAGTGCTGCAGACCTCTTCAACGTTTTGGAAGCTTATCGAGGAGAGGAGAAAAGAGTCCACGATGTCGATGAAGGAGCTGCGGACCCGATTGAAGAAACGTAAGAAATGGATCCCGCTCATTTCAATGTTTCGAGAATTCTCGAAACGTGGAAGTATCGCCAGTTGGCAGGGAATGGCGGGTCATTTGAAGACTTTGAGAATTCTCAAGTGTAGTTCAGGGATTTCCTGATCAGCGTTCTTTACTTTTGCCGTAATTTCCTCTTCCATCATTTCCCTTTTACCTTGCCGCTTGCCTGCCTGACCAGGATTGCCGGCTGAGTTTGCCTTAAACCTCTCAAATCGCTTAAAATCCGCAGGAATTCTGGTCTGGTCTGCGATTCCGATAAGCCAGTCCTTTTAGATTTTAAAGCGTAGGCAAAACTCCCTTGCTGACCAAACTGACGCTTAGCCAGCTCTCTAGCCTCCTCTTCCGCGCTTGCGATGATTTGCGCGGGAACATGGATGCTTCGGAATACAAGGAATACATCTTCGGCATGCTCTTCTTGAAGCGGCTGAGCGACCTCTTCGACCAGGAGCGCGAGCAGCTCGCCAAAGATCTCAAAGATAAAGGCATGAAGGAGGATGTCATTGAGACTCAGCTTATGAATCCGGACCAGTATACTTTCTTCGTGCCGGAGGAAGCCCATTGGTCGGAGATCCGTCACCTCAAGACGAATGTGGGCACGAGTCTTAACAAAGCGCTTGAAGCGATCGAAGACCATCCCGCCAATGTTGATGCGCTTCAAGACGTGCTCAAGCATATCAACTTCAACCGTAAGATCGGCCAGCGCACGCTCGACGACGATACGCTGTCGAACTTCATCCAGAATTTCGAGAAGATTCCGCTGCGCGACGAGAACTTCGAGTTCCCCGATCTGCTCGGCGCGGCTTATGAATACCTGATCAAGTTTTTCGCCGATTCCGCCGGTAAAAAGGCCGGCGAGTTCTACACGCCTGCCGAAGTGGTGCGCACGCTCGTCGAAGTCGTCGACCCGCAGCCCGGGATGAGCGTCTACGACCCGACCTGCGGCTCGGGCGGTATGCTGATCCAGACGCGCGATTACATTCGCGAGTGCGGCGGCGATCCCAAAGATATTTCTTTCTTCGGCCAGGAAAGCATGGGCACCACCTGGTCGATCTGCAAGATGAACATGCTGCTGCACGGCATTCCCGACGCGGATATCCGCCAGGAAGACACCATCCGACGGCCGCAGCACAAGGACAGCAACAATGAGTTGAAACGCTACGACCGCGTGCTCGCCAATCCGCCGTTCAGCCAGAACTACATCAAGAAGGATATCGAATATCCCGGGCGCTTCGCCGTCTGGTTGCCGGAGAAGGGCAAGAAAGCCGACTTGATGTTCGTGCAGCATATGCTCGCCGTGCTCAAGGCCGACGGCAAGATGGCGACGATCATGCCGCACGGCGTGCTCTTCCGCGGCGGCGAAGAGAAAGAAGCGCGCAAGCACTTTATCGAGCACGGCTGGCTCGAAGCGGTGATCGGCTTGCCCGCCGGGCTGTTTTATGGCACCGGCATTCCCGCCTGCGTGCTGGTGATGAACAAAAAGGAGGCGGCCCATCGCGACCATGTCTTTTTCATCAACGCCGACCGCGAATACCGTGAAGGCAAGGCGCAGAACTTCCTCCGCCCCGAAGACTACAACTGCAACATCCGCCGCTACGTCGACAACGCCCCGCCGCCAGAGCCGCACGACGTGCGCGCCCACTTGCACGGCGGCGTGCCGGTAGCGGAGATCGAGTCGCTCGGCGACTTCTGGAGAAACTACTGCGGCTTGCGCGAGCGGGTTTTCCGATCGGACGGATCAGTCGGATCGGACCGATCGGACGGGTACGCGGCCTTCGCCGCGGAAGTGACCGACCGGCGCGCTCTCGCCGAGCTGGTCAAGAGCGACCCGAGCGTGGCGAAAGCGCACGCGCGCTTTCTCGAAACGCTGGAGAGCTGGTGGCAAGGCAACCTTTCGCTCGTCGAAGGAGTTGCTGCCGACAACGGCAAGAAGGGCAACGTCTACGAGCTCCGCCGCCAACTTCTGGCGAGCATCGCCGAGACGTTTGCCGGGCAGAGCCTGCTCACCGATCACCAGATACGCGGCGCGTTTGCGCGCTACATGGACGACCTCAAAGCCGACCTCAAGTCCATCGCCGCCAGCGGCTGGGGAGCGGAGCTGATTCCCGACGGCGACATTCTCCAGAGCCAGTTTCCCGAGTTGCTCGCCGAGATGGAGCAAAAGCGCCTGCGCCTCGCCGAGCTGACCGCGCTGTTTGCTGCCGCCGATGAGGAGGACTACGAAGACAGCGACGACACCGGTGTTTTGCCGAGCGACGAAGTCAAAGCGTTAAAGGCAGAATTGAAAGAAGCCAACGCCCAGGCCAAGCTCGCCAAGAAAGAGAAGCGCGACCCGTCCGAGTTCCTCGCCCGCGCCAAGCGCGCCGAAGAGCGGCTGGCCAAGCACAAAGCGCTGGAGGACGAAGCGAGGCAACTCAAGAACGATCTCCGCGCCACGGAAAAGAAGGACGAGGACCTTGTCGCCGCCGCCCGCGAAAAGATCACCCGCGACGAAGCCCGCCGCGTGATCCTCGACCGGCTGCATCGCTCGCTTGTGCAAACCTACGAAGGGTACCTTCGCGCCGACCAACGCTCCTGCCTCGCTACGCTGGAAAACTTGCACGCGAAATACGCCGTGACTGCGAAAGATATCGAGGCGAAGCGGGAATCCGAAACGGTGAAGCTGAAAAATTTCCTCGCAGAGTTGGGGTATGATTGACGAGACATCGCTACCTGAAGGTTGGCTTCGAGTTCCGCTAGGACAGCTGGGTTCGTTCACTAACGGCATCAATAAGAACGCGATGGATTTCGGTTTTGGAGTTCCGTTCGTCAACCTCCTCGATGTTTTTGGCAGAACGAGGATCGCGGACCTTCCAGGTGGGTTGGTGAATGCAACACTGGGTGAAATTGATCGTTACTCGCTCAGAGAGGGAGACGTTCTTTTCATTCGGTCGTCTGTCAAACCATCGGGCGTCGGGCTTACGGCGCTAGTGGAGCGAACTTTAGAAACGACAGTGTACAGCGGGTTCCTGATTCGTTTTCGTCCCGAGCCAAACCGATTCGCGAGGGACTTCCTTCGGTACTGTTTCCAAAGTAAAGACTTCCGGCGCAGTCTCATCTCTAAGAGTACCGTTAGCGCAAATACCAATATTAATCAGGTATCCCTACGACAGATAGAAACGAAGCTTCCACCGATTTACGAGCAGCGTTGCATCGCCGAAATCCTTTCGACGTTGGACGAGACGATCGAGCAGACGGAGGCGCTGATTGCGAAGTATCAGCAGATCAAGGCGGGGCTGATGCACGACCTGTTCACCCGCGGCGTGACGCCCGACGGCAAACTCCGCCCCACCCGCGCCGAAGCGCCGCAACTCTACAAAGAATCCCCCATCGGCTGGATTCCGAAGGAGTGGAAGGTGGTGCCGACGGAACATTTCGCAGTGAAAGTGCCTGGAGCTACGACTATAGGTCCGTTCGGTAGCGATTTACTAAGCACAGATTATTGCGACGAAGGCGTTCCTGTAATTTTTGTTCGGGACGTGAAGGAGGATGCATTCGAGTGGAACAGCAACGTATATGTTAGCCGCAAAAAGGCCCAGCGATTAGCGGCACACATGGTGAAGTCAGGTGACATTCTTTCTACTAAAATGGGACTACCTCCATGCATTTCGTGTCAATACCCAAGCTGGATGGAGCAAGGCGTGATCACAGCGGACATTATTCGCTTACGGCCCGAGGAATCAAGGGTAGACATTCGCTGGCTCTCAGCAGCCCTGAATAGCGCCGCTTTCAAACGGCAAGTTCAGG
>JBOHVR010000459.1:0-2523 GCA_050735755.1 Binatia bacterium | reverse complement strand
GATAACGAGGGTGCCAACCAGATAGAGGATGAGTTTGGTTCCAAGCTTCACAGAGTTTTGCTTAAGTTTGGGAGCAATTAGAATGCCGTGAGGATATGGGGGGCGTATCCGCACGAATCATACCTTGAGCAAAGCAAAATTTATGTATTGGTCGGGGCTGCCTGAAGTAAAGCTGCTGCAATTTACAGCGCCATGTTGGAATATGCAACATACGGAGAAAATCTCCTCCTGACGTTGCCTTGTGCATCCGGCGCGTGGACACCAAAACGGGAGATGTCTCATTACGCAACAATCGATACCGAGTAGGCTGAAAAATCTTTAATTTTTTCCATTCGTTTGGCGCTTCGATTCGCTCAAACCAAGTGGCACAAGCGTTGCTCCAATTCTTATTTAACCTGAGGCAAGGAGGTTTGATCGATGGGATCATCAAAAGTTTTCTGGTCTGCTCTCCTTCTATTAGCTGTCGTAGGCATGAGCGCATGCGCCAGTACCGGGGCTAAAGGCGACGGTAGCGGGGGCGGGCAAGCCCAAGCGGGACAGGAAGAACCAAAGGAAAAGGGCGGCGCAGATTAGCGTAGAATTACGTTGTTCCGCCTAGTGTGGCGGGACCCATCCGCCCGCTGGGCATTGTTATAGCATCCGATTTCCCAATCCCCATAGCCCCGACCGAAAGGTCGGGGCAGTCCCTGTGCTCCCATTGGGGGATTTCTGTTTTCACAGGTTGAGATCATCTGAGGATGCGGAAATCCTGGAACTCGCCCGAGAATTCTTCTCTCAGGACCCGGAAATTTTCGACCCGCGCACCCGCCGGGCCTTTGCGACACCAGGCAGTCAAGGCGTCGAGCGCCTTTGTTTCGCCCTCCGCTAAGACTTCGACAGAGCCGTCGGGAAGATTTCTCGCCCATCCGGTTACGCCGAGCCGCACGGCTTGTTCTGCCGCCGAGGCGCGGAAAAAGACGCCTTGCACTCGCCCTTCAATTCTGACGCGGACCCGGCTCTTGTCGACGGAACCTCTCATGCGGGTCTTGATCAGGCGCCGATGAGCTTAAGGAACTCGTCTTCATCCAGGATCTCGACGCCCAGTTCTTTCGCCTTCTTCAGTTTGGATCCCGGATCAACGCCCGCGACAACGAAGCCCGTGTTGCGGCTCACGCTGGAAGCGACCTTGCCGCCCAAGGCCTCGATTCTCCGCTGCGCTTCGTGTCGCGACATGCTGTCGAGTTCCCCGGTCAGGACAGCGATTCGCCCCTTCAGCTTCCCCTCTTTCTTGGGCTCCGCTTGCACGCGCACGCCCGATTTAAGGAGCTTATTTATCACTTTGCGGTTCTCTTTTTGCGCCATAAACCGAGCGATGCTCTTGGCGACCTCAGGCCCAATTTCTCTCACCTCCATGAGTTCCTCTTCCGAAGCGTTCATGATGGCTTCGAGGCTACCAAAGTGTTCGGCGAGTTCCTTAGCCGTGGCGTCGCCGACATGGCGAATTCCGAGCGCGGTCAAAAGCCGCGACAGCGTTGGCTCCTTGCGTCCCGTGATCGCCGTGATGAGATTTTGCGCCGATTTCTCCCCCATCCTTTCGAGTTGAACCAATTCTTCCTTGGTCAGATGAAAGAGATCCGCCAGGTCCCTTACAAGACCCCGGTCCACGAGCTGCTCAATGAGTTTTTCTCCCAAACCCTCGATATCCATCGCGCTGCGCGAGGCGAAAAACCTTAGGCTCTCCTTGAGCTTCGCAGGGCAGGAGACACCCAGACAGCGGTAAGCAACCTCTCCTTGTTCCCGATAGACCGCGGAATCGCAAACCGGGCAACGGTCCGGCATCCGGAATTTGGTTTCTTTACCGGTGCGCTTTTCTTCGACGACGCGCACGACATAGGGAATCACATCGCCGGCGCGTTCGAGGATCACCGTGTCGCCGATGCGAATGTCCTTGCGTTCGATCTCGTCCATATTGTGGAGCGACGCGTTTCTGACCATGACCCCGCCGACGGAAACGGGCTCCATGCTGGCCGTGGGCGTGAGGACGCCGGTGCGCCCGACATTAGCGCGGATGTCCAGGATGCGGGTGAGTGCCTGGCGCGCCTTGAACTTGTACGCGACCGCCCAGCGGGGTGAACGCGCAATCTCACCGAGGCGGCGCTGCAGCGCGTAGTCGCTAACTTTGATCACCAGACCGTCGATCTCATATGGGAGCGCGTCACGCTTGGCCTCCATCTCGTCGTAGTAAGCGAAGATTTCGGCAAGACTCCGGCAGGGGCGCGCGAACGGAACAGGTTTCAAGCCCCATGCGCGCAAGGATGCAAGAAATTCAAAGTGGTTTTTAAATTCAGCGCCGGTCACCCGGCCCGCGCCGTAAAAAAAAAGGTCCAGCGGCCTCTTGGCCGTGATAGACGAATCGAGCTGCTTGAGCGAACCGGCAGCGGCATTGCGCGGATTGGCAAAAAGCGGCTTGCCCTCTTCTTCGCGCTCGCGGTTGAGCTTACGGAACGCGTCTATGGGCAGGAAGACTTCGCCGCGCGCTTCGAG
>JBOHVR010000458.1:0-3363 GCA_050735755.1 Binatia bacterium | reverse complement strand
CCGCGCGTGCAGATGTCTCCAAGGATCAGAAATGTCGCGGTGCTATGGCCCCAACACTCGCCGATATTAGGGCAGCGCGCCTCCTCGCAGACCGTGTGGAGGTTGCGCTGCCTCAGAATTCGCTTGAGGCGAAGGTAATTGGCACTGCCGGGGAATTTGACCTTGATCCAATCTGGATGTCTTCGGGGCATAGTGTTTTCAGCTCAGTATAACCCAACCGGTCGACAAAATTCCTCACCCATTCGTCTTTGACCTCGCTCAACGGAATGGTTCTTCCCAGTTCCTTTTCTATCGATGTGACTTCAGCCCAGGAGAGACCGCACGGGATGATCCGCTTAAAATAGTTGAGGTCCGGACTCACGTTAAGAGCCAGGCCATGAAAGGTCACTCCCTTGCGCACCGTGATGCCGATCGAAGCGATCTTCCTGTTCTCAATCCATATGCCGGTCCAGGGCGGGGAGCGACGCGCTCGAATGCGAAATTTCTTCAGTGTCGCGATGGTTGCCTCCTCGATCTGCCGCAGGTAGCCGTGCACGGCCTTACGCAAGGTCGAACGCAGGTCGATGATCGGATAAGCGACCATCTGGCCAGGACCGTGGTAGGTGATATCTCCGCCGCGGCTTGTCCGAACAAAGGGCACTTCCCGCCGATCCAAAAGGTGCTGCTCCTTCCCTGCTCGCCCCAGGGTGAAGACATGGGGGTGTTCGACGGTAAGCAGAAGATCCGCCACTTGCCCTGCCTGGCGCTGTGCGACCAGTTTTTCCTGCAAGGCGAGCGTGCTCTGATAGTCCACGGTGCCCAGATCTTTGAAGAGGAGGATGCGCATGGTGCCCTGCCAGTTTTTCTTAGCCGCAGAAGGGGAAGTTTGCAAGAGAAGGCGCTTCTCTTTCACGGTGACGAGAAAATGTTGACAGGGCCCCGCGTCAATCGGTAAAGTCCCTCAGCAAAAAATCATTTCGTCGACGCCGCATGTCAAGTTCTTCCTACCCCTGGTTTGTGCGCAGCGATCTGGACGGTTTTTTCGGTCTCATGATCGATAACGTGATCCAGTTGATTCTCATTGTGAGTCTTTGCCGGGAGCTCATTCATCTCCCCGATGCTCTTATCTTCCAGCAGATTCTTCCCGGCGCCGCGATCTCGATTCTCTTGGGTAATTTCTTCTACGCCTGGCAGGCGCGCCAGCTTGCGCGCGAGACGGGCAGAAGCGACGTCACGGCTCTTCCGTACGGCATCAATACCGTGAGCCTGTTCGCCTATGTTTTCTTCATCATGCTGCCCGTCTATCAGGAGACCCAAGACCCGGTCTGGGCCTGGAAGGTGGGCTTGGTGGCATGTTTCCTCAATGGAGCCATTGAGATTGTCGGAGCTTTTGTTGCGGAAAGGGTGCGCCAGATGACGCCACGCGCCGCGTTGCTGTCCGCCTTGGCGGGAATTGCCGTTACTTTTATCTCAATGGACTTTCTTTTCCGCATCTTCGACAAGCCGTTGATTGCGCTGGTCCCGATGGCGCTCATTTTGGTTTCTTATTTCGCGCATTATCGCTTTCCCGCGGCGTTGCCCGGAGGCTTGATTGCGATTCTGGTCGGCACGGCGCTGGCGTGGGGATTGGGCGCGATGTCGGATAGGGTCTGGACCATAACCTTTGATCTCACCTGGCCTGGGTTTACGGGAAGTCCTTTGTGGGAGGCGCTGGCAGATCCTCAATTCTTGAAATATTTTTCGGTGATTCTTCCAATGGGAATCTTCAATCTCGTCGGTTCGCTGCAAAATATCGAAAGCGCGGAGGCGGCCGGGGATCGCTATCGGACCTTTCCCTCGCTCATGGCCAACGGGATAGGTTCCATCGTCGCGTCGCTGTTTGGGAGCGCTTTTCCGACAACCATCTATATCGGTCATCCGGGATGGAAAAGATTGGGGGCGCGCTCAGGTTATTCCGCCTTGAACGGGCTCTTTATCAGTTTTCTTTGTCTCACCGGAACGATCAACACGGTGCTGACTTTCATTCCTCTCGAGGCCGGGATCGGGATTCTCCTCTATATCGGCATCATCATTGTCGCCCAGTCCTTTCAAGAAACGCCCAAAGAGCACGCCCCGGCGGTGGCTTTGGGACTGTTTCCGGCCTTGGCGGCTTGGGGATTGCTCATGGTCGAAACGGGATTGAAAGCGGCGGGAAAGTCCTTAGCCGAAGTCGGGACCGGATCTTTTGGCCTGGCGATTCACGGGATGATTTCTCTAGAGCGCGGCTTTATTTTCACATCGATGATCTTGGCGGCGATCGGAGTCTTTCTCATCGAGCGGGCGTTCAAGCGGGCTGCCTTCTGGTCGCTTGCGGCGTCGTTTTTTGCCGCGGTGGGAATCATTCACGCCTACGAGATAGCCCCCGGCGGCGTGACCTCGCGCTTCGGCATCTTCGTCGCGCCGGAGTTTGCCGTCGCGTATCTGCTGCTATTCGGTCTTTTTCTGGTTGTCGATTGGCTGCGGCCCAACAAGGACACGCGCTAGGATTCCTTAATGACCGATAAATTTGCCGTGCCCGTTTTCCATGGTGAAACTTCCGCGAGATTACTCACTTTGCCGCTTTTTCCTTTATTCGCGTCCGAGAGATCGCTTAGCCGCGAAACCCAAGGATGCGGAATACCGATCAACCGCGCGAGATACAAACTCGGAAATGGTTTCACCTTGCTCAGTTGCGACTTGTTTCTTGCCCATCCGGTCGAGATTGTCGCGCAGCCAATGCAAAACGATTCCTCTCACGTACGATGGCTCGAGATCGAAAATCGTGCACAACTCAAGGAACGAGAAGGGTGAATCGCTGGCGTTGCTGAAAATCCACTCCAGGTCCTCGGCGACCTGTTTTTTGTGGCCGGGATGCTCCGCAAAATCGCGGACCTCTACCAGAGCGTCGGTAAGCGCAGCAGCGGCCAGATATTTCTCCGGCGACCAACGGATCGCGGGAATTTCCTGTTCCGCGCCGCCGAATCCTCCCACTAACTGTTCGAAAGCCGTGTCGGCTCCCGCTTTGGCTTCCTGATTGTCAAGCATGCGTCGTATTCCTTCTTGTCATTTTTTATAACTGTATATGCACCCATTAGTTCCAAAAAAATCACCGGCTCTGGGCAACCTGAACCACAGCCGATAGGTCAGACAAAAGTCGGTTCAGCCGCTGCTGCCCTAACCTTTTAATCATTTTCTTCTGGGCGCTTTGCCACAGGGGATAGGCGCGCGCCAGAAGTTCTTCCCCTGCGCTCGTTACTGTGATCTCGCGTTCGCGCCGGTCTTTACCGGCTGAGATCCGCACCAACCCGTGGTTCTCCAACGGGCGCAAATTTCGGGTCAAGGTTGTCCGATCCATGATCATATGGT
>JBOHVR010000457.1:0-4087 GCA_050735755.1 Binatia bacterium | reverse complement strand
GGAATGGCCCGAGCCTATTCTTATGGATGAGAAAACGAAACAGTATATCGATTCGATCTGGGATAAATTGGGGATATAGCAAAAGGGGCAAGAGCAAAAGCGGTGATTTTTTGCGCTCTGCGCTTTTGCCCACGTCCCCCGCTCTTAGCTTCATGAGGCGCCTATGCCGTTGTTTCAAAGACTCTACCTTTACGGCAAACTGATCCGCTTCTCACACACGGTTTTCGCCCTGCCGTTCGCTTTGGCGGCAGTGGTGCTCGCGTGGCCCTCGCATCCTGTGGACTTACGGACTTTGATTTGGATCCTCGTCGCGATGGTTGGTGCGAGAAGCGCGGCCATGAGCTTCAATAGATTGGTGGACAGGAAGTTCGATGCGCTGAACCCACGCACTCGCGGGTGGGAGCTGCCTCAAGGAAAAATAAAGGTTTGGGAGGCAACGTTGCTGACCGTTCTTGCGTCGATCTTGTTTGTCTGCGCGGCTTATCAGTTGAACTGGATTTGCTTTGTTCTTTCTCCCGTTGCGCTCGCAATTGTCTTTTTTTATTCTCTGACCAAGCGCTTTACCTGGGCGTCGCACCTTTTTCTCGGGCTCGCCCTATCTTTAGCGCCGAGCGGCGCATGGCTCGCTATAATCGGCATTCCCAATCATCCAGCCGAGCTCCAAATCCCGCTATTTCTCGGCCTTGCTATGCTCTTTTGGCTTTCAGGATTTGACGTGCTTTACTCGCTTCAGGATTATGATTTTGACCGCGCCCAACGTCTACATTCTATTCCTGCCCGCTTCGGTATTGTCCAGAGTCTCAGGCTTTCAAGTTTGTTCCATTTTTTGACGGTCCTTTTTTTGTTTCTCGTGGGTATCAGCGCCGGCTTGGGGACAATCTACTGGGCAGGGTTGGTTTTAGTCTCCGCGATTCTGCTTTGGGAACATCGTCTAGTCAGGCCCAATGATCTCTCATATATCAATCGGGCGTTTTTTGATTTCAATGCCTACGTCAGCATCGGCTATTTCCTGACGACCCTCGGTGATGTGTTCTTGCGCCTTTAGAGAGCGCAGGATGAACGGCAGGCTCAGCACAGATAGGGTCTCGCAAATTTTCACACAGCCTGTCATTTTGTTATCCTGGTTCGAGTGAAATGAAACGCCTGTCACCAAGATCCAGGTCTGTTACGGCGCTGCTCACCTTACTCTTAGTCTCTCCACTTGTTGGCTGCACCGCCTATAAGGTCGGCGGCGCCATCCAAAGCGGCAGGGCAGAACTGCGGTATGGAGACCCCAAAGTAGCCCTGGCCTACTTTCAGCATGCCGCCGAACTTGATCCAGATTACCGATTCAGCCGGTCACTCTGGCGTGAGGGAGTATGGACTTACGTCGGCAAGGCGCACTACGCATTGGGAAATCGCAGTAAAGCGCGCGCGGCACTTGAACGCGCACGGGAGCTTCACCCCGATGATCCGATCGCGCGGCTCTATTTAGGTCTCGTGCTCGCGCGCGAAGGCGAACAAGATAGGGCAATACGCGAAATTGTAGCAGGCCTTTCAGGCGTAAAGGAATGGCTTGAGTATGCGGATTTCAATCTCTCCGACGGTCGCTTCTGGGACATTGACCGGCGATTCAGGAACCGAATTGATAAGACCCTGGAGACAATTTCCACCGGAGAGTTTGTCTGGCCGGAGCTCATATCCGAGGCGGAATGGCTCGGAAAAGAGCTTGAAGAGGAAATCGAAAGAGCCCGGCGGCGTCAATTGCGGGACCGACGGCGTGACGACGATGATCAGCGCAGAGACAGGGACAGGGATCGCGGCTCCCGATCGCGTGACCGGGGATCAAGAGGAAGGCGCTGAGCGGGCCTGAAGCTGCCGCCGACATTGATCAGTTCTCCTTGACTTTCTTCCTGGCTTACGGCGATAAGCTAAAGCCAGAAGAACAGCCCCTGCTTGAACCTTAAACATCAATGGCGCGCAAACCGCGGCGTCGCGTTCGTAGCCTTTCACAGACTAGGAGCTCAGCGCCCCGCACAGAAAACCGACCGAAACCGGGAGCTTTGCCCCAAACAAAAGCCCCGCTGACCTCTCGTGTTGCTGCCTGGCTACGCTCTTCGTCGGAAACGCTGGCCTGCCCGGCTCCCGGTCGTGCCCGGATGGTGATCAGCCTTTTTATAGGATCCTACTTATTGTGGCAGGTGCTCCTTCCTCTTTCGTATTATTTGAGCGACGACCACAACGACGAGCGCTTCTCCTGGCGCATGTTTTCGTATTTGGGCCAGATGCACAGAGCCTGCGCGCTTACCGTCCAGGAGAAGGTGTTTGGCCTTGACCCCGGGAGTATCCCTTCCTCGGGCATGGACCTGGAAGCCCTAGCCGGAAACTGGGTCAAGCTGCTCCAGAGGGGGCGTCGTGAAGTTGTGGAAAAATTTCTTCTCAAGCGTTGCGAGGACAACCCTCGAGCCATCGACGTTCGTCTGGTGCGGCTGTGCCCCACGCCCGAAGGGCATGACGCCCCATCGGGAGAAGTCGTCTTCAATTGCAAGCGGCGCAGTCTGGTGAAGAACCTGTGGTAACGTGAACGACGATCGAAGGGGCGGTCAAAAATTCTCAGCATCTCCTCCCCAGCCGAATCTCTGGGAACGTTACTGGTTTGCGCCCGTAGCCGCCGTCCGCCCGTATCTGCTCGTGAAAGCCGTGCTATTGCTGCTCGCGTTCGACGTCTGGCTCTTGCGCGTTACGAACGGCGCTCAGTTTGCGCTGGAAGATTTTAACGTGGCCCACTTTTATTGGCTCGATGTCGTGCAGCCGGTTTTCACCCCGCCTGTTTATACCGGGCTCCTGCTTTCGACAGGGATGTTCGCTCTTTATTGCGCCTTGATGGGAGCAAACCGCATCGCCCTCGCGCTGCTGGCATTGAGCTACACCTATAGTTGGGCAGTGAGCATGCTCGATGGCTATCAGCATCATTATTTCTTATCACTTGTGCTCTTGGCCTGCGTATTTTTTCCTCGCTTGCGCGCGCAAGATTTTTACCAAACTAAGCCGGCCGACGCGGGAGATGCGAGAATCCCGCTAGGTGCTTCCACAACGCCAACGCGGCGCGTTAGCGCCTGGGGCTACGTGCTTTTGGGCGTCAACGTCGCCATCGTATATTTTTTTACTGCGATCACCAAGGGGACGGATGAGCGGTTCCTGAACGGAGAGATCATCCGGCAATTGAGCGGGAAAAAGCAGCTCCTTCAACCTCTGGAAACGTGGCTTATAGAGGTGGGCGTGTCAAGCGACGCCTTTTGGCAGGCCCTCGCGATCGGCACCATTTCGCTGGAGATCTTCTTAGCCGTGGCCTATTTGCTTTCAGTCAAACAAGATGGGGTTCGCAGGCGGTGGTTGAAAATTCTGAGCCGGTTGGGCTTGGTTGCCATTATCGTTTTTCACGGCCTTGGTAATGAACTTCTCTTTGCGCTTCGGATCGGCTGGTTTAGCTATTATATGATTGCGCTCGGCTGCGTCTATTTTCTACCGGAATCTATCCTTTGGCCTCTCGGGCGAATTTTGACTTGGCCGGCGTTGCGGTTTAGTGACATGTGGTCATCTCTCACAGCCGCCCTGGATCGCAGAAGCGCGCGACTGACTTCCTGCTTAAACGTGGTTTTCGCCTTTACCGGAGCTGCGGCCATCAGCATCATCGGTTTTGCACTCGATCTTCCGGGCGCCACAACGGTTTGCTTGCTGTTAGCGTTCAGCCTTGTCACTATTGCCGTCGCCTCCCTCCCCTTGAGACGCCAAAGAGAAGCTATGCGCTACGTCTTTGGTGGAAGTTTAGCGGTGGGATTGATGTGGACTTCCATTACACTTTCAATGGTTCGCTTTGACTATTACGACCGGGTCGGCGCGTTCCATCAATACAGAGGCGACAGACAAGCTGCTATCGAGGCTTACGAGAAGGCGATCCGCTATGTTCCTATCGGCAGGAGGAACCCTTCTCGGGAAGATTCAGGTCAAGCGGCTTCCCGAGCGGTTGCTCGGGAGGAGTATTCAGAGGCTATCATCGTAGATGGCAACCCATGACGGGCCTTAACGCCTAACCAGAGGGAGCTGATCT
>JBOHVR010000456.1:0-2882 GCA_050735755.1 Binatia bacterium | reverse complement strand
GGGAAATACTCTCGCTGGAGTTGACCAGCGGCTGGTTCTACCACCTCGACACTTGCTTCTGCCCGCTTTCGGACAAAACCGCGCTATTCTATCCTCCCGCCTTTGACGATTACGGTAAAACGGTGCTGGAAAACCATATTGCGGATCTCATCCCCGTGCCGGGGGGCGAGGCGGAGCGCTTTGCTTGCAACGCCGTGGTCGGCGGCAACAACGTCGTCATGAACACGGGTTGCCCGGTGGCTCGCGGAAAACTCGAAGGTCGCGGCTTCAATGTTTATGAAACAGCGATGGATGAGTTTCTCAAAGCGGGTGGCAGTGCCAAATGTCTGACGTTGATCATGGGATAAAATTGCTGCCGCCGAACAAGCCATTCACAAAGTAGAAGATTGGGAATCGGGCGAAGTTGAACGGTGTCTACCATCGGCTTTCGTATTGCGTTATTGGGGCAATGAGATGTCGGGACACCATGGTGAATTAAAGGGATCGCCGATGGGAAGGACATTTACTCGAGCTTTGCCGCTACGTCGTGCTGAATCCATTGAGCGTTAACGCAAAGACACGAGCGCGCGAGTGGAGGTGAAGTAGTTACAGGGCGACCGCGGGGTTAGAAGCCGTGCCGGATTTTCAGATTTTTTTTAGGGAGTGAGGAGTTCATCAGCCGGCATACGACAAGAGCGGGGGCGCGGGGGCGCCGGGTCGCCCAGTCAAACCATTTGATTCTTTTAGGTAATACTGAAAACCCACGGTCAAAAAAACGCTTAGAGCCGCGTTTCCGCGCCTCAGATGTGTGCTCTAACGGGTTATCGTGCGGATCGGGGGCTTAATGTGCCGGCATGTCTTCCGGCCAGGGCCCACGGGGCTCAATCAGCAAGTGAAAGAGAGCTGGAGTCAAGTTTTTTGTTCAGTAATTCTCGAGTGGCTTTAGAACCGGGCATTCGGAGAACCACTTTCGGTCTCGAAGATTTATTCAAAGGCGCAAGAAGGACTCCCGATTCACGCTCGCCCAGTGGCCTCATCTGGGTCGAAATTGCCACAGGTCGGCGCATTAGTTTTTTATTTCCGCTGGCATGATATCGGTTTTTGAAAAGTCTTCCCCCTTGAACAGCAGCGGCAACCCGGTCGCTTTTGCCAGTGCGTAGGAAAAACAGTCCCCGTAGTTGAGCCCCGCTTTTTGTAGGCCTTTGCCGTAGCGAGCGTACATCTGAAAGCCGGCTTCCTGAACGAGTTTGTCAACCATGCGCGCGGCTCTGACGCCGTGCCGATTGAGCATCACGATGTTTACTTCAAGGAGCGTGGCAGTGGAGATCAGGGGTGGGTCCGCCTCCGCAATGGCCTCTGCATACAGGGCCGCGTCGGACTCCCTGTCGAGGATTGCAATCAGTGCAGACGCATCCACGACGATCATAGCGGCAGCCCACGCTTGTCATAGAGCATCTCATCGGGTGCACGGTTGTCGAACATAGGCAACCGACTGCATTGCTGCCCGATGTTCAAAAGCCTTTCGGCACGGGCCTTCCGGTTGCGTCGCCGCCGCAGCCGTTCAAGACGTTCGGTCACTGCGCGGCACAGCCTCGGCAATCGTCTCGCCAGCGATCCGGGCAAGCTCTTTCGCCCGACGGTGAGTATCCTCGCTCTTGATGTTCATTCCCATGCCGCAAACTCCAAAGGTATAAGATACGAAAATTTATACCTCAGCCGGTGTTTCTGCAAGGCTGTCTTAAGGTTCCCCAAGGGTATATCGCGCAAACTCCAGGCCCACGGATTCGCTATCGCTACGCTTTATGCAGGACGGCAAGAACCTAGAGGAAGTCATCATAAAGCTTCCTAAGGTCACGAACCTGATTAAGGATATCGAATACGCACGCGGGGCACGGGGGCACGGGACGCTGTTGACTGACTGGACAAACTGGGAATACGGAGAGGGAATGTGGGGGTAGAGAGGTATGCCGAGGCAAGCAAGGCTAGATGCGCCCGGTACCCTGCATCACGTGATGATTCGGGGAATTGAGCGAATGAGCAGGGGCTTGGGTGGGCCTGAGTTGTTGACTTATTGGTGCGCATTTAACCTCAAGAAACTTCGTTTCAACCCGGAAGTGATGCCGGAGAGGCATGCATGATTGCTATGAGGCTTTTTTCTACGAAGACGGGGAGGCTTATCCGTTCCACTGCTGCAGAGTTTCAACTCCCGTTGACTCGTTTTGTACGTCCTTGTACACTTCAGTCCATGAAATTGTCGATCAGTGAAGCACGCAGACGGCTCCCGGAGTTGGTCCGCCAGGTAAGGAAAGATACCGGCGCCAAAGTTGAGATTATGGTGCGTGACGAGGTCGTGGCGGAGCTGCGCGCGGCGCTGCCGGAGCCCGCGCCGGGAGCCGCCGCAAAAAAGCTCGTTCAATTGATGCAGAGGCTCCCCAAGCACCGCGGGAGAAAAACGAACCTATCCACGCGCGTTAAAGAACACCTCTATGGTTCCGGCGCAAAGGGCCGTTAATGACGCTCCCCGCCCGTGTGTTCTGTGACACGTCTTTCTTCTACGCTTGCTTCGACCAGCACGATGTCAACCACGCACAGGCCAAGCAACTCAGCGAAGAGGCCGCTACCGTCGGCTCCGCGCTCTATGTAACCTGGGATATCATCAGTGAAACATTGACGCTCCTTCGCTACCGGCGAAGCTACCGCGAAGCGCTAACCTTTCTTACCGATGTCAAGCCTCATCTGCGTATCATAAATTATGGAGAGACCGTGCGCACAGAGGCGGAACAAATTTTTCGCAGGTACGGCCGTGAGCGTAAACTTTCTTTCTGCGATGCGATATCATTTGTAGTGGTAACCACGCTCCTTGATGCCATGCCTTCTCTCGCGTTTGATACTGACTTCCGCGC
>JBOHVR010000455.1:0-4518 GCA_050735755.1 Binatia bacterium | reverse complement strand
CCATTCACCCGAGCGGAGGCACAGTACCCTGACGGCAACCTATTTCCGGCCCTGGTCCCGGAGGACTTTTTCACAGCGCTTGGGTTCTTTTTCGTGCTCAGCCGCCGTGAAAACTTTCTCCTGAGACCAGCGCTTAAACGAAGCCGAAGGTCTCAGCATCAACGAAGACGTGTCAACTCTATCAATATAAATCCCGTTTCCCCAGGGGATCGATAATCCCAGCGTATCGAGAGTTTCCCAGTTTTCATTGCTTCACTGGGCCCATGGCGGTACCCTAAGCCGCGTCAGAGGTGCCATCATGTCGGAAGATTCCATTTTAAACCTGCATGCCGGCCTGGCGTGGGTTGTCGCACTTTTGTGGATTGTAAAGGCCGGTCGCAGCCGCAATTGTTTAACAGAGCCGGGAGTCTTGGGAGGTTTGAAGTGACCGCGATAAAGGTGGGTGTCATGGGCGCCGCAAACGATGCCTTGCCATCTGAGGAGAGAGAGCGTCTGGCAGTAATGGCGGAACAGCTGGGAGCGGCGATTGCCGCGCGCAAGTGCATTTGCCTTACCGGAGCGACAACCGGACTGCCGGATAGGGTCGCGCGCGCGACGCGACGGCATGGCGGTCTTACTGTGGGAATCTCTCCCGCGGCCTCGGCGCAAGAACATGTCGGTCGTTATAGTCTTCCCGCGGACGCGGCCGACATTCTCGTGTTTACAGGTTTCGGCCTGAAGGGACGGAACGTCGTCACGGTTCGTTCTTCCGATATCGTAATCATTTTCGGCGGTGCAACGGGAACCTTAAACGAGTTCACGATTGCTTACGACGAGGGCAAGACGATTGGTGTTCTCCAAGGCAGCGGCGGGATCGCGGACCATATTCAAGACGTGCTCGCTTTCTGCCAGAAGGCGACGCTCGCTCGCGTCGTCTTCAGCGGTGACCCATTGGCTCTCTTGGACGCCTGTCTCGCCAATTGGGCATAGGGCAAAGCGCATAGGGCAAAGCGTGGAACCCGAGGCGCAAGGCGCATCGAGGCGCATGGCGCAAAGCGCCGCCCTTGTTTCAAGTTTTCTCCTCTTGCCTCTGCTCCTTGCTCCATGCGCTATGCTCTTTGCCATTCCACCGGCTGTCACGGGAAAAATACGTGGCCACAGTGACCGCAGGTGCGTAGCTTTTCGTCGGTTCTCAGCGCCTCGTACGCTTTTCTGACGGCGTCAGAAGGATCGTTGAAGTAAATGCTCGTTTCGTAAATCGAATTGGAACATTCGGGACAATACCAGACAAACCGATCGATCTCATCAGGCCGGCGCCTTCGCTCGATCACCAGCGTCCAGGAACCTTCGCCTCGTCTGGGAGAATGCGGCACATCGGCAGGAAGAAGAAACATTTCGCCGGCCTTGAGAACCGCAACTTGCTGCTTCCCATTTGCGTTGCGATAATACAAGTTCAGTTCTCCCTCGAGCTGATAAAAAATTTCATCTCCCGGATCAATGTGAAAGTCAGTGCGCTGATTCGGTCCCCGAGTGACAAAGGCGACGAAGTCGGAATCCTCCCAGATGGTTCTTCTCTGCCCCCAGTGGTGGCGATTTTCCTCGATCCACTGGCGTAGATTAAAGCTGCTTAAGTGCGGGAACATAGGATGTCCTCCGTGCCTGGGAAGTATAAGCCCTGCCGCAGCAGAAATTCAATGCAGCTGGGTGAAAAGCTTGTCTCTCATCATGCCGTGTTGTACTGATAATGAAAGCTAACGAGTCTTCTAGCGAGCAACGCGGTCATGTTTTTCCACCTTTCAGATATCGGATTCCCGGATCTATTCGACATTGCCTTTGTTACCGTTCTTCTCTACGTAGCGTTTGTGTGGGTCAGAGAAACGCGCGCGTTTTTTGTCGCCATCGGCTTTGTCATTCTGGGTCTTATTTACATCATCGCCAAATCCTTTGACCTTCAACTAACGGCATGGATCTTTCAAGGCTTTTTCGCAATCTTGTTGGTTATCATTGTCGTGATCTTTCAAGAGGAGCTGCGGCAGATTTTCGAAAGGATTGCGGTCTGGAGCCTGGGACGGACGGGTTCAAAGGAATACCCGTCGAGCGCCATGGATACTCTGGTGGCTACCGTAGCGGACTTCGCGCGCGACCGGATCGGAGCTCTGATCGTCATTCCGGGAAAACAACCCGTCGACCGGCATATTCAGGGGGGCATCGAGTTAAACGGCAAGCTGAGCGAGCCGTTGCTTAAGAGCATCTTCGATCCGCATTCGCCTGGCCACGACGGTGCGGTCATCATTGAGCACGATAAGATCTTGCGCTTCGCGGCTCACTTGCCGCTATCGAGGAACTTTACCCAGCTGTCACATGTGGGTACCCGCCACAGCGCCGGTCTGGGGCTGGCGGAACTCACGGATGCGCTGTGCCTGATTGTTTCTGAGGAAAGAGGGCGTATCTCCGTTGCGCGCAACTCCAGGTTATGGGAAGTAGACAATACCCAACAGCTGGGCTCCATTATCGACGCTTTCCTAAAGGAAAAGATGCCCTCGCGCGACCCTCGCGTGGTGTCGATCCAACTGCTAAAGGAGAACTGGGTGGAGAAAGCCGTGGCGCTTTCACTGGCATTTGGATTGTGGGCAGTTTTTGTCCCCGGGTCGAAAACGGCAGAAGCTACCTTTTCGATTCCCGTGACAATAGAGAACCTGGCTTCGAATGTGGTTGTAGAAAGCGTGCAGCCACCGGAAGTGAGCGCGACTTTTTCGGGGCCACGGAGGGTGCTTGTGCTCTTTCGGCCGGAGAAATTGCGTGTCACCATCGACGGCTCGACCTTGGACGCAAACCGGCGTGACAGTCTACGGCGAACGTTTCGGCTGTCGGAGAAGGACATTCGTTATCCCAAGGAGCTCATGCTTAAGGAACTCAGCCCGGCGACCGTCAAAGTCGCGGCGCGACGGGCGGTGTCCGAAAGCAAGGACAGCGGCCGTGGCGCTGGTGAAGCCCAGAGCAAGGCCGGAGAAACCGGATAGAGCGGATCGCGCGATGGTGATTGATTTTCAAACTCATGTTTTTCCGGCTGAATACATCCATGCGGTTGAAGCTGCGGCCGGCAACGTCATTGTGGAGCCTCCGGACACCTACAGCGGAATGACTTACGTTTACGATAAGAAGTTAAAGTCTCGTATCAATACCGTCACCTTCCAGGGGCGTGATGCGGAGCGCAGAATCGAACACATGGACAAGCTTGGAATCGACGTGCAGGTTCTCAGCGTTCCTCCGCCGGGAGCCGATCGCTTCGATGCGCATCCTGCGATCACCATCGCCCGCATCGCTAACGATGCTCTCGCAGCCCTATGCCGCCGCTATCCAAAAAGGTTCGCCGGTTTGTTTACGCTTCCAACAGCCTCAATCGAGGCTTCTCTCGATGAACTGGACCGGGCAACGGAGGACCTGGGTCTGATTGGATTCGGCTGCTACTCGAATCTTAACGGTCGTCCTTTGGACAGCGAGGAACTTTTCCCGATCTATGAGGTTCTGGCGCAGCGCAAGATTCCCGTCTACATTCACCCGACGGCGCCATTGGCCACAGAATCCACGGGGCTGGATATTATGCCGGTGTTGATTTACGGGTGGGCATTCGATGCAACCGTGGCAATGACCCGATTGGTGTACGGCAGGGTAGTCGAAAGGTTTCCGGAAATCGATTTCGTCGTTGCTGATGTCGGAGGGGTGCTATCTTTTTTTGCCCAGCGGGCGCGCAATATCTTCGCCGGACGAACCGAAGAAATTCGCCAGCGTTACGGGCTTAAAGCCAACCCCTTGGATTATTTGAAGCAGTTTTACGTCGATAGCGCAGACCATCCGGCGCCGACCTTGCGCTGTGCCCTTGAATTCTTCGGCGCCGATCATGTCGTCCTGGGAACCAATTATCCCTATGGTCCTGAAGAGGGTTGTCTATTTGTCCGCAATAGTTTGAACGCGATCGAAGAGTTGGGTCTGTCAAAGAGGGATAAAGAAATGGTGTTGGGAGGAAACGCCGCGCGCATCCTCTGTCTGGACGCAATGTGAGCGGCGCCGTCGCGGCAGCTTTTTCAGTTTCGATTGGGGGAGAGAAATGGTTCATGAGATCAAAGTGGCCAAGAGTTGGCGTCCACTCGTAATGGGACAAAATGGGATGGTCGCCGCCGGCCATCATCTTTCCGCGCTTTCCGGCATGAGGGTTCTTCAGGAAGGCGGAAACGCGGTTGACGCCGCCCTGGCGGCGGGTTTCACCTTGGCGGTGGTGCGGCCCGAGGCGTGCGGTCTGGGCGGCGATCTCTTTGCTCTGGTCTACGCGAAGAAAAGCGGCAAAGTGGAGGCCTTGAATGCCAGCGGGCCGGCGCCCGCGAGAGCATCCATAGACTTCTTCCGCGGCAAAGGATTCAACAGAATCCCGACCAGCGGCCCGCTAGCGATTGCTATTCCAGGCGCGGTCGATGGCTGGATGGAGCTGCACCAGAAGTACGCGACGATGGATTTGGCGCGCCTGACTGCCGATGCAATTCATTA
>JBOHVR010000454.1:0-3261 GCA_050735755.1 Binatia bacterium | reverse complement strand
AGACAGCATTTTGCTCATTTAACAGGCGCTCTGGTTAAGGGAATCTCCTAGAGAGCGGAGCTGGATATGAAGCAAAGGAAACTGGGCGTAGATCCTTCGCTTTGTTGAGGATGACCGGCTTGTACGCGGCGTTCGAAATCCAAAGTCATACCCAACCTCGGCTCCAATACTCCCCTTTAACCACCTTGTCTTTATAATAACGCCATTCTGCCTCGTAAGCGGATCGCGACTCGCCGCGGCCCGGGTGCGCCATCAGTTTTCTAAAACTCCCATTCAAAAGCTGCAAGAACTCAGGTTCCGCCTTCTCAAAGCCCAGAGCGGCAGCGACCGCCAGCATCTTGGCCGTGCGCTCCAGATACAGCGCTTGGAAACAGGCCTCTCTGATCGTGGCGCCCACCGTAACAATCCCATGGCCCCGGATGACAACCGCGACCTCCTTGCCGAGGGCCTGGGCTAGCTCTCTTCCTTCATCGGCATCGATGATATAGATCGGCTTGGGATAAACCGGGACGCCCTCGGCGAATTGCTTCGACTGCATATGCACTGTGCTGATCTGCTTGTTTGCCATACTCAAAGCAACGCACATCGGCGCGTGGCAATGCGTCACGGCATGAGCGTCCGGGCGCGCCTTGAAGACTTCAGTATAAATCGCCGCTTCTCGCGGAATTCCGCCGATCCCGGAGATTTTTTTCATGGAGAAATCGAAGTGGACCAGCCAATCGTCCTCGTCTTCCTCTTCGGGCAGGCGAAAGAGCTTCACCGCAATGCCGTTGCCGTCGGGAAGACGGACCCCCACATGGCCCCAGATATCACCGATCTCCCATTCCAAGATTTTCGAAGCAATGCGCAGATCGTCTTCAAGCGTTACAATCTGACTCATGCGAAACCTCCGTAGTGTTCAACGCGATTCCGACGGTCGGTTTATCTTGACCGCCGGTAGGCGAGATAATAAATAACTTGTCTCGGGGCGTAATACTACACAAACAATAACGCAGCAAAGGAAGAAACGATGGCCAAGTCTGCCACGATCGAAGTTGGGTTTCCCATCGTGCGTTATGATATCACGCTGCCACTATTGCAGGGCCGGGTCGAAATCGAAGGCGTCAGGCTCAATCCGATGAAGACCCCTTCAATGATTTTCAGTGAGAACCCCACGCTTCAGCGGGGAGACTTCGGGCTTTGGGATCTCAATATCGGCTATCTTCTTCCTGCCATCGAAGCGGGCTGGGAACTCACTGCGTTGCCGGTGTTCGCCAAGCGCAAGCCTGCCTATCAGTTTATTTTTTGCCGCGCTGACCGCGGGATCAATTCGCCCCGGGACCTCGAAGGAAAAACGATCGGCAGCACGTCTTATCGGACGGCGCTCACGGTTTGGGCTCGCGGATTGCTGCAGCACCGCCATGCGGTCGAAATTACGAAAATGCGCTGGCTTGCGACCCCCGGTTATTTTCCCATCTACGATCAAACAACAAAAATCGAGTCCCCAGGCGAGCGCATCAATCCTGTGGACTTTCTCGCCCAAGGTAAAGTCGACGCGATCATCACCGACCTATCGGACGCCCAACTCTTCGAGAGATTGGAAAATAATCCCCAGATCACCCGCCTGTTTCCAAATTACGCGGAGGAAGACCTAAAACTGTATCGGGAAACCGGCATCTACACGCCCGTGCATGTCATGGTCATGAGCAAAAAACTCGACCGCCAGTATCCCGACCTGGCGCGCAAACTTTACACCGCCTTCGAACGATCCAAAAAGATCGCTTATGAGGACATCCTCAGCGACCAGGCTGGATTCTCCGTCGTGTACCTCCGCGAACGGATGAAAGAACAGATCGAAAAATGGGGCGATCCTTGGAAGTTTGGGATCCAGGCGAACCGCCGCACAATCGATGCGATAATCCAGCACAATCACGAGCAGGGGATGACGCGCGGCACGCTCGGCTATCGCGATACTTTCGCTGGAAGCACGCTAGACACCTAACTTCGCGCCCCAGAAGTTTGCACAAAAATTTGCTTTGCTTACTTCACCCTCCTCCCGGAAGGAGTTTCGCTCCCGCGACGCTCTTTTGAATTTCCTGCGGCCATTTTCGGCCACAACCACATCGCTTCTCCCGAACACAACCCGCTCCCATCCAATTCCCAGGCAAGCGCATGGCCGGGCCGCCCAGGCAGATCACGTTCAGGTCGTCGTCCTCAACCCGCTGGCCCGCTGAAAAAGTTTCATGGATCAAACTCGCCCGCGCGCCCGGTGCCTTGTTGGCGACAACGCCCGTACTGGCGCTTCAGCGCATCGATCATTGTCTCCTCGACTTACCCGCATGAACGATAGTTACTCGAACTAGGAAATTCTCTCGACCAGTGTGGCAATTTCGCCGTTTCACCAACCTCGATTAGCCTGCCTGCGTAATCACAACCAGCCACCCTTAAATCCCGCCTTGCGGAGACCCGCGACAATAAAGGGGCATTTCTTAATCAATTCCCAGAGAAATCCCATGTGGTGGTTTCTCGATCATCATAACTATCGGCCCTTGATCCACCGCGTAATAGCCTTTGGAGATCCAACTTCGCTCCTTCTGATTCCCACTCTCGAAGGTCGGATTAAGCTGCACTTGAAGCCGTACTTGCTAGTTGACCGGGTGGCGCTGGAGACCGGGCACAACCTCGGTTTGGCTAACCCGTACGGCTATTTTTGAAAACCGCAAAAAGGGATCTATTGATTATGGTTCTGACGCTCGCGCATCAGATTTATCAGGCTTCCCGCCAGAACCATCTCAATCTGCCGGTCCGTCATCGCATGCTCTGTAATGTACGTTTCACCTTTCGTTTTGTTGATTACCTTCACCTGGTTTCCACGACGGATTTCACGGAGATCGGATAGGGTGAGGACATCATTCTGATTGATCTTCTCCCAGTCAGCCGGATTGACAAAGGTCAATGGCAGAATGCCGAAGTTGAGGAGATTTTGCTGATGAATGCGGGCGAAGCTTTTAGCAATGACCGCTTTGAGCCCCAGGTATCTCGGTGCGATAGCAGCGTGCTCGCGGCTCGATCCCTGACCATAATTTCTGCCGGCAACAATCAAAGAGCCGGACCGCGCGTACTGCATGGCGCGGTCGTAACAAGTTTCATCGATCTGCGCAAACACAAACTTGCTGATGGCGGGGATATTGCTCCGGTAGGGGAGTACCTGCTCGCCCGCGGGCATGATCTCATCGGTCGAGATATTGTCCCCTAGTTTCAGCAGGACCGGCCCCTCTATTG